>JAQWAQ010000030.1 GCA_028707635.1 Negativicutes bacterium | reverse complement strand
AAATCCTTGGGGTCTATTATAATTTGACATCCACGAATCCCTGCACTGACGGCAATTGTCTGGTATTCGAGACAGCTTTCGTCCAAGAAAACAGGATAGCGCTTTTTAGTACCTAGCGGTGACACCCCACCCCGAATATATCCTGTAAGGCCTAGAACCTCTTTAAGTGGGACCATCTCTACCTTTTTATTTGCGCTTACTTGAGCAAGTGCTTTCAAGTTAAGCTCAGCGGCTCCAGGTATACAAGCAAGCAGCACACCCGTTTTATCGCCACGTGCTACCAACGTTTTAAATACTTGATGAAGCGGCATATTAACCTTCTGCGCCACATTTTCAGCACCTAGATCAGATTCATCGACCTTGTACTCGCGCAGTTCATACGTGATGGCTAAGTTATCTAATATTCTCGCGGCATTAGTCTTTTTCACGCTCTCCCTCTTTTATCCAATTAGTCCTTGTATAGTAAGACTTGCTTCAGATGGACTTTTAAAACTTTATTAACTCATAATCAATTGAACCCATCCCAATTTCCGCGGCATGGTGTATTTGAATCATTGCATCATGGTGCTTATAAGCCATTTCAGCTAAATTTTTTCCATGAGCCTTAGCCGTCAAATCCATTGTTGCTTTATCAACTGCGACCGGATCGGTAGAAGCTAGTATACCAATATCAGGAATCATTTTTTCTTGCTTTACATTAAAACAATCACAGTCTTTAGTCATATCAACCAAAACATTAATAAATATACATTTTCCATCTTTTTCCTTCGCAACGCCATAAGCATGTTCAGCCATGCTACGTTGCATAAAGCCTGATTCGGCGCCCCAGTCATATTTTACGGCGTCAAAACGACATACTGCCAGACATTCACCGCAGCCGATACACTTCTCAGTCATGATAAATGCACGGCCGTCTTTTTCAACAATTGCATTTTCCGGGCACCATTTAATACACTTTTGACAAAACTTGCAGCTATCATTAAGTACTTCCGGTGACATATTTGAGTGTTGACGCATTTTTCCCATTCGGCTAGCTAGCCCCATACCCAGGTTTTTGATACACGCCCCCAGTCCGGCAGCAACATGTCCGGTTGGATGCGAAACTACGATCATTGCATCTGCAGTCATGATCTCACGTGCCACTTTGACAGACTTATGCAATTTGCCGTTAATGGCTACTTCATACTCACTAGTGCCACTGAGTCCGTCAGCCATTATAAACGGCGCCCCTACATTATCAATACCAAAACCATGACGATGAGCATGCAGCAAATGCTTAACTGCATTTTCCCTCTCTCCTTTGTACAGAGTAGAGGTCTCTGTTAAAAAAGGCAATGCGCCTTTTAGTTTTATTCTTTCAACAATCTCTCTGATCAATTCAGGCTTAATATGCGTTGTATTCATATGCTCACCAACATGAAGCTTAATGGCTACAAAATCGTTTTCAGCTACAACACTTGCTGCATCGGACAGTTCAAACAGCTTGCCCATCGCGTTCGCCTGATCGGCCTCCGTCTGGCCGTCAGCAAGAGGGATAAAATAAACTTTAGAAGACATAAGGTCACCCCTAATTTAATTCATTTAATATTAGATTGATTGTATTTTTCACAGTATATAATCGTTGCCTAATTTTGTCAAACCCACTATATTCTTGCGCTCACGCTAAAAGTCAATGATCATGTGTTTGACTTTTACATCATCAATTGAAGTTAGCTCTTTTTCAATATCTGCCACCAACAAGTCGTCACCACAAAGTTGAAGAAGGATCATCCCCCGATTACTACACAGATCAACCGCGCTATCGTTCAGGCCAAGTCTAACCCGGATGTTGCAACCATATTTTGTTAGAACATCCTGTACTTTAACAGCTGTTTCACTCCTGTTCTCTTGTACAATAGCCATGATTGTTGAACATCTCATTAAATATCCCTCCAATTGTTTTTGTATATTCTTATTGTACTCTGCGACAAAAACTCCTTCATAATATAAGATCATTAGGGATTTTTTTTGTGATTCACAAGGATTTAGCCGATTATCCTGGAATAATCTATTTTACAATGCCATTCAAAAAAGAATAGTTTTACACTGAAACAGTAAATATTAAAAATGGTTTAGCGATTATAAAGTGAGACTTGATTCAGATGGAGTTTTAACTCCACCTAAATCTTAGTCGAACCGTATCCAGGGACTTAGCCGCTCGCCTTGCCCTTTAGGGTATCACTCCATCTTATAGAAAAAAGGAGTCTTAGAGCGGCTTGATCATCGGATAAATGCAAATTATTGATAGACCAAGAAGAGGTGACCCGCTTGCTAAAAGTAGCATTAGGCCAAATGGAAATTATCCCAGGCAGGCCGGATTTAAATACAAGAACTATGCTTTCAATGATTAACCAGGCACGACAGAGTCAAGCAAATATCATCGTTTTTCCAGAAATGGCTATACCCGGTTACCTGCTTGGCGATACCTGGGAACAGTCTGCCTTTTTACGTGACTGCGAAGAATATGGACGTCAGGTGATTGAAGCATCACAGGACATTTGTGTAATCTTCGGAAATATCGCTATAGACTGGAACAAATCAAACGATGATGGTCGCGTACGAAAATATAATGCTTGTTTTGCTGCCTGCAACAAAGAACTTTTGGGTAGCGACAATTTCCCTTACCCGTATCGCATTAAAACCCTTCACCCGAACTACCGCGAATTCGACGACTCACGCCATTTTTACAGCCTTCGAAAACTGGCAATTGAGAGGGAACAAAAAATAGAAGACTTATTACAACCGATTAACCTCTTCTTGTCGGGACGAGCACTTCAACTCGGCTGTATACTTTGTGAGGACGGATGGAGCGATGACTATGCCACAAAGCCGGTAACGATAATGCAAAAAAACGGCCCTGTGGATTTATTTGTTAATATTTCCAGTTCGCCGTTTACCATCGGAAAGAATAACAAACGCAACCGTATTTTTTCAAAGCAAGCTGCGGCCACTGGGGTCCCGTTAGTTTACGTCAATAATATAGGCGTCCAAAACAACGGGAAGACTATCTATACATTTGACGGCTTCAGCACAGTCTATAATGCCTGTGGACAGATCACCGCATATTGTGAGCCTTTTATCGAATCATTAAAAGTGATTCATTTAGAAAAAAAGGGGGGAAATCCTGAACAATCTATCTCTGTTCCTGATGACCACTCCATAGCCAGCATCTATCAAGCGTTACATTACGGCACAAAAAAGTTCCTCAATGCAATCGGCATTAAAAAGGTAGTAGTCGGTGCATCCGGGGGTATTGACTCGGCGGTAAGCGCTGCCCTGTATGCCAAAATTGTTGGACCGGAGAACTTACTTTTGATCAATATGCCTAGCGTCTACAATTCGCAAACGACAAAAGACTTAGCGCAAATATTAGCCCACAATTTAGGATGTCACTATAGCGTGATGCCTATTCAACAATCAGTAGATCAAACCATCACTCAACTCGTTAATACGCCTATCATGAACTTAGCAGCCAATTCACAATCAACCTTAAATATTTCTTCCTATATTATGGAAAACATCCAGGCAAGGGATCGGTCTGCTCGAATCCTTGCTGGAGCAGCAGCAGCTTTTGGTGGAGGATTCACCTGTAATGCCAATAAAAGCGAGACAACAGTTGGTTACTCGACCTTATATGGTGACTTGGCTGGCTTTATGGCTGCCTTAGCTGATTTATGGAAGCATCAGATATACGATTTAGCCAACTATATCAATGAGCATGTGTACCAGCGAGAAGTGATTCCACAGGCCTCCATCGATATAGTACCCAGTGCCGAACTTTCACCAGATCAAGCAGTTGATCATGGCAAAGGCGACCCAATCATTTACCCCTATCACGACTTCCTCTTTCGAGCATTTATTGAAAACTGGAACAAAGCTACTCCTGAAGACATTCTTCAATGGTATATGCAAGGGATTCTTGAGAACAAACTTGGCTGTCAAGAAGGCCTTGTGAACAAAAGTTTTAATTCACCAGCCGATTTTATTGCTGATTTGGAAAGATGGTGGAAGCTTTTTACGGGAATGGCCGTCGCCAAGCGAATACAGGCACCACCGATATTGGCAATAAGCCGGAGAGCATACGGCTTCGATCATCGCGAATCCCAAAATAGCACCTATTTTACCAGTAACTATTATAAACTCAAAGAACAAATCCTCAAATAACCATTGCTTCAAATAGAGACTTAAAGTGCCTTAGTTATACGAAAAAAAGAAGTCAGCCATAGCAAAATGGTTGACTTCTTTTTCAGTTAACTCTTACGACGAAAAACCAACCAGCCAAAGCCGGCGGCGGCGAGAAAAACCAGAATGAGCGGTAAAGCAACTAGCATAACTAACGCTACCAAACCAGCCCCGATAATGAGCTTAGTTAAGAGCCCCGCTCCGCCAAAATTAACTTGGCGCACATATATCTTACTTCGTGAACCAGATTCATCATAACTGCTGCCATTTTCGGCTTTGCCATCCTGTTCAATGGTCATTCCAGCAAACTTCTCGCGTTCTGCAGACGTCATGACTCTTACTTGGTTAAGCGATGCGTTACAAACAACGCATTGTTCGTCTCCTTGCTTAAACTCTGCGCCGCACTCAAAACAACGGTTTCCTTCCTCTTCCACCTAAATCTCCCCCTTATGTATTAGGGTAAAAAATCAGATACATGAATCCTTCTTCACTAATATAGCGCGCGTCAAATCGATTTAAAGTCAAGGCATCAAATAATTTATTACGGTTACTGCGAACACTTGACGCAGAAACCTCTAGGTCCCTTGCCAATTCTTCAACAATGACATGGGAGATGTGATTAATCTGCGCGTACGCATAAAGCAATGCAGCAGCCCAAGTCCCTGATTTACGGATAACAACTTTAGCGACTTGGCAATAATCATGCCACAACTTCTTCATCTGTCGGATATCATAGGCCGAAAATCGATAATCAGCGGCTACTTGATCAATCTTTTTTAAAACTTCATTGCTTGGAATACTGTTTCCTGCAATAATAGGATATTCTCTATCTAAATATTCTGGGTTAATTACGTTTACTTTGGCTAAAGTCACTAAAACATCAATACTATGTCTAACTGCCTGGGCATGCCGAGAGAAAAATTCATTTAAATCACTACTCGACTGGCCAACGAAAAGCATTTGCTGCTGACGCAGTATTTCCTCTTTAATTCGCTTGCGCAAGTTTGGACTCACTTCAATACTTGTAACATAATTGATCATAATCATTCCCTGGGCAAAGACATGGCCAAAAAAAAGCAGCCTCTTTAGAGTTTTATAATCAAAATTGGGAATCGGCAGCTGGAAAGTCTCATCTGTAAATAAGTTAGTGCATTCAACCCAGTCTTGATTTAGTACCTTACTGATATAAAAAACACTAAACTTCGCATTGAGGAGATTCTTTAATATCTCACGCTCATCACTAGTGAGCTTGTCACAGGCATTCTGAAAAAAATAGGTGAGCGGCGTTTTATCTGTTTGTAATAAATGATAGTCAAAAAGAAAGTAATCCCAAAATCCTAACCAGAATTCATCATGGTCATTGTCAGGAACGCCTTCAAATGGGCCTGTATATAAATACAAAGCACGATCAAAATCGTCATTGAAATTTTCCTGATGAAAATAACTCCCCAGCTTTACCATTAACCTTTCGACAACACCATTAAGCTTTTGACTCATATCCTCCGTGATAACTGACGAAATTTTTTCTAGTGTCTGATCAACATCGGCATCAAACAGCGCCGCAGTATCACTTCCCTCGATGGCTGCAGTCAGGTCAAGCTTCTTACCCCCAGCAATAACACGTGCCGCATCTTCCAATAATGTTAAATCAAAAATTACCTTTTTATTCTTTAGATATTGATAAAACTCAATCAATACCGCAAAATACTGACGAACATTTGCTACATTCTTCTTAAAAGCCGGCATTTGCTCGGCTAACCATACAATTCCTGTACTATACTCTGCAAGAGTGACCTCATCAAGGTCATTCATGCCGGCATAAGCCAAATACAACAGAAACCTCTCAATATTTTGCCATAACATTTGTAATTCTTTATCATTAGCGCCTTGCCAGGCTTTTTGGCGCAAAAAACCCTCTACCCAGTCCTTCTTAACAGGAACGCCCCAGTCCGTTTCTTCTTCGTAGAAGATCCTAACCTGATCATAGACATTTTTCATTAAAACAAGAACTCCTTTATACCAATCAATGAAAAATATTATAACATTTTTTACTACAATAGACTAGTATCCTCCTAAAGGCTAACCCCTGCCAGTAAAGAACATCCGCTAATTCCTGTCACAAAAAAAAAGACAATATGTTAAAGATTGTAAAAAAAACCTGCAAAGCAATTATACTTTGCAGGATTAAGAACATTATACCATACCAGGAATTCACTGCGCCGTAACGACTAAACCGGCGGATTAGATGGTGGTGGAGTAGAAATTGCAGCGTCTTGCGTAGCTTCAGGCTGCTTAGCTTGAGCAAGCTGTTCCTCCAACTTCTTGATATGTGCGCCAGCCTTATATAACTGATAGCGAAGCTTCATCTGCCCATATAGTTGAAGAGACAGTGCCATTAAGAACCCCAGCGTTGCAGCCCCTAAAATAACAAGTACAAGTGATGTTTGCAGATTCCATACCATAAAATTAACATTAACGATCATGCTGTTTTGAAGTGCAAAAGCTGCAATTAAAAATGCAAAGACTAGTGTAAATAACAATGTCACATAAAGCATTGATTATCCCCCCATCACTTATTACATTTAACACTCAGCCATTATGTATATATCTAATGCTATTCTAACACTTTCAAAGATGAATTTAAACATGGCAGAAAGCCAATTCGGAATATTTTTGCCAATATTAACCTAGAAAAAAGCCTAGCAATTCTATGCAGAGTACGATAAACTCAATTTAAATCAGATTCATCTTTTATGGATCAACAAAAAACATCAGGTGGTTTTAATGAAACGTTTCTTCATAATAATTCTTACGTTTATACTTCTCTATACCCCTTTTACCGGACACGCCGAACCCAAAAAAGACTATGAGGAGGCCTATAAGCTGTATATTGCCGCCGGCGCCAGCGTAGCAACTTACAGTGGACGGATTGGTGAGCTGGCCACTAGCTATCTGAAACAGAACGGTTGGCAAATCACTAATTATATCCAACCACAAGGCCGTTCCGGAGCACGCTTTCTTGTAGCGAAAAAGGATCTTGATAATAATCATCCGTTTTATGTTTTAGCCATAGTCGGAACCGAAAACAAGGCAGATGTAAAGATTGACTTAAAGGTTGATAAAGTTTATTTTACGGACAGCAACGCCGAAGAATTCGCTACTAATACACAAAAAGAACTTGACTCCTCTACTGAACCTATGGTGCATAAAGGATTTAATGAATTTACCCAATCAATTCCTTCCGCTATCTTGAGCGATGCCCCCCATAACACCGCTCCCTCTCTCCTGGAGCTCCTCATGTCAAACAAGAATTCTAAACTATATATTACAGGTCATAGCCTAGGTGGTGCAGCGGCCACTTTGACCGGAGCAAAACTAATCAGTGAAGGAATTAACCCGGACCAGATTGAAGTCATTACTTTCGGTGCTCCCGCTGTGGGCAACAAAGCCTTTGCTGCCAAATTCGAACCCACCCTCAATTTGACGCGCGTAGTCATTTCCGGCGATATGGCAACAGGTGTCCTCCAAACACTAGTTGGCGGCTATCAACAGTTTGGCCGTGAAATCAAATGGGACAACTCTAACACAGTGGATGACCCGCACAAACTAATCGGTTATGTTGATTTAGCTTTGAAAAATTACTATGACAAGCGGCATGAAGCAATTACCGCTGGAGTAGATCTCCCCACACCGAAAGTTTCAAGCAAAGCAAATCACGGACGAGCCTACATCGCGCCTCTTCAGCAACATATGCCGGATACATTAACTGAAGATCTATGGTACATGCGCGAAGCACTAAAGGATGAATATCAAAAAACACTTTCAGATTGCACCATAGCCAACAAAACTGAAACCGGGGACTGGTTGAAAAAAGCTGCCGCCGCTGGCTACCAGTGGGTTATCGTTCCTGAAGTGAGTGCTTTTCGGTTAAAACAAGAAAAAAACGCCTATAACATCATATTAAGCCAAACAGTCTATGATGTTGCGACTGGCGATGTCATTGACACAGGTATATTTTCAACCGGGACATACAACTTGACTCCTTTAGAAGCTTTCATTCACGCTCTGAATGAAATGCGTTCCCATCAAAAGAATTGGAATAAAATAAGTACAGATTTTAAAAAGGGATGGTCAATTGATCATCCCTTTTAATCTAGTTGTTAGATTACAGGCTAGCTTATCGACATAATTCGATATTGACAAACTATAAATTACAGATTATTCTATGAATATAAGAATTATTAATACATAATAATTACATGTCAAAACCGCCCTGCAGAAAAGATTTCTACTTTGTTCATTATGATGACATATGCCAGAATTATTTAAAAATGGGAGGGTAAAAAATGACAGAGAAAAAGAAGCTAACCACTGTGACTGGTGCTCCGGTGCCGGATAATCAGAATGCCATGACGGCTGGCCCTCGCGGGCCGATGCTATTACAGGATATCTGGTTTTTAGAAAAACTTGCCCACTTTGATCGTGAAGTAATCCCCGAGCGACGTATGCATGCAAAAGGCTCCGGGGCCTATGGATCCTTTACAGTAACACGTGACATTACCCAGTATACAAAAGCAAAAATCTTCTCTGAAAAAGGCAAAAAGACGGATTTATTTCTTCGGTTTTCGACCGTCGCCGGTGAACGTGGTGCCGCCGATGCCGAACGAGACATTCGCGGCTTCGCAATGAAATTTTATACAGAAGAGGGCAACTGGGATCTTGTCGGTAATAATACCCCTGTTTTCTTCCTGCGCGACCCGCTCAAATTTCCAGATTTGAATCATGCGATTAAACGCGACCCTCGTACAAATATGCGTAGCGCTAAGAACAACTGGGACTTCTGGACTTCTCTTCCAGAAGCACTGCATCAGGTTACAATTACCATGAGCGATCGTGGCATCCCTTTATCCTACCGTCATATGCATGGTTTTGGTAGTCATGCATATAGCATGATTAATGCAAGAAACGAGCGTGTCTGGGTTAAGTTCCACCTGCACACTCAACAGGGTATTAAAAACTTAACCGATGCAGAGGCCGAAACCATTGTTGCAACAGATCGTGAAAGTCATCAGCGTGATTTATTAGAGAGCATTGATCGCGGCGACTTTCCGCGCTGGACAATGTTTATCCAAGTAATGACGGAAGAACAGGCTGCAAACATGCCTTATAATCCTTTCGATCTTACTAAAGTATGGTATAAGAAGGACTACCCCCTCATAGAAGTCGGTGTTCTGGAACTAAATCGTAATCCTGAAAATTATTTTGCCGAAGTTGAGCAAGCAGCCTTCAATCCAGTAAATATTGTACCCGGCATTGGTCTTTCACCAGATAAAATGCTCCAAGGAAGATTATTTTCCTATGGTGACACCCAACGTTATCGGTTAGGTGTAAATCATCATCAGATACCAGTTAATGCTCCGCGTTGCCCAGTTAACAGCTACCATCGTGATGGTCAAATGCGAGTTGACAGTAACGCAGGCAGAACGCTAGGTTATGAACCGAACAGCTATGGCGAATGGCAAGAACAGCCTGATTTTAAAGAACCTCCACTACCTATTGACGGAGCTGGCGATCATTGGAATTTCAGAGTTGATGACAATGATTATTATACTCAACCAGGTCTCTTATTTAGATTAATGAGTCCCGCGCAGCAAAAAGTATTGTTTGAGAATACAGCTCGTGCTATGGGGGATGCCCCAAAAGAAATTAAAGTACGGCATATTGGTAATTGCCTAAAAGCTGATCCAGCCTATGGCAAAGGGGTCGCTGATGCTTTAGGAATTTTGCTTGATGAAGTTAAGTAACAGTAAGAAATGAAGAGCAGCGCCAGTGCGCTGCTCTTCATTTTACGTTATTTAATTAATTTGCCTTTGTTCCTTTATTCGCATGAACAGCTTAATAATTTCATTGACGACTAATGGAACAAGAGCAAAGGCTATAACGAGTCCCCAATCTGCTAATGAGAGCATTTGTACTTTAAAAGCTTTGGCCAGGAATGGTATTGAGATGACGCCAATCTGCAGGATTAATCCAACTATGATTGCCCCTATGATGTACAGATTAGAGAATAATCCTACTTGGAAAATTGACTTGGTAGAATTTCTCATTGTTAGTGAGTAGAATAACTGCGAAGCAGCGAGAACGACAAACGCCATAGTTCTAGCATAGGTCAGCGCATTCTCTGGGATATTGCTTGACCCTAAGCTATATCCATATTCATTTAATCCAAAAGCAAAGGCCACTAGCGTAAGAATACCAATTAAGGTACCACCAAGCATAGCTCTAAATCGAGCATCGCCTGAAAAGAAGCCTTCTTTTGGATCTCGCGGCTTCTTCTTCATAACATCCTTATCGCCAGGATCTACACCAAGGGCAATCGCCGGTAATGTATCAGTAATAAGGTTTATCCAAAGAATTTGCGTAGGCAGGAGCGGCACTGGCCAAAAAAACAATACTGAGATAAACACCGCAATAAACTCTCCAAGATTACACGATAGAAGGAATATGACCGATTTCTTTATATTACTGTATATATTTCTTCCTTCTTCAACAGCACGTACAATCGTAGTGAAATTATCATCGGTAAGGATCATATCACTTGCACCCTTAGATACGTCTGTACCTGTAATACCCATCGCAATCCCAATATCAGCATTCTTTAAAGAAGGAGCATCATTAACACCGTCACCCGTCATAGAAACGATATTCCCCTGTGCTTTATACGCCTTAACAATTTTAACCTTATGCTCTGGTGATACTCTAGCAAATACTCGATAATTCTTTATGCCTTGAGAGAATTCTTCATCAGATAATTCATCTATTTCTGCACCTGTTATACTTTGTTCCATCGAAGTCGCTATTCCTAGGTCTTTCGCAATAGCAAGTGCAGTATTCTTATGATCGCCGGTAATCATTACAGGAGTTATTCCCGCCCGTTTAGCATCGCGAATTGAATCCTTAACTTCAAGCCTTGGCGGGTCTATCATTCCAGCAATTCCTAGAACGATTAAATTCTTTTCCATTTCCTCTGGATCAATAATACCATTTGTATCCTTATAGGCAGCACCAAGAACTCTTAAGGCAGCGTCTGACATTTCGTCAGCAATCTTTAAGTATCTTTTTTTCATCTCTTCCGTCAATGGGACAACTTCACCATTAACTAAAGCGTTCTTTGATATCTTAAGAATATTATCTATAGCACCCTTAGTATGTACTCTATAGCCCGTTTCTTCTTCATTAAGCGTGGACATAAGCTTTCTATCAGAATCAAAAGGCTTTTCACTAACTCTTTTGTACTCTGAATGAAGTGTCCCTCTGGTTAGATTATATTTATCACCAAGTACAACTAAAGCAACCTCCGTAGGATCTCCTGTACTTTGCCCATTCTCATATGTTGCGTCTGAACATAAAACGAAGGATTTCATTAGTTCCTGGGCGTCTTGCCCTACATCGAATCCTGTCCCTTCGGCTGGAATGTCCTTCAAGTTACCTATTGTATAAAGTTTTACAACTGTCATCTTGTTCTGCGTCAGAGTTCCTGTTTTATCCGAACATATTATGTTTACAGAACCAAGAGTTTCAACAGCTGGAAGCCTTTTAACGATTGCATTGATCCTGGACATTCTTGTAACACCAAGTGCCAGAACGATCGCAACAATTGCAGAAAGTCCTTCTGGAATCGTAGCAACCGCTAAGCTGATTGCCGTTAAGAACATTTCAAATAAATCTCTCTTCTGGAACAGGGCGATGGCAAATATTAGCACACAGATTCCAATAACGAGAAACCCTAACATCTTACCAAGCTCATCAAGTCTCTTTTGTAAAGGAGTCATATCATCGATATCTTCGTCAAGAATCTTCGCAATTTTACCCATCTCGGTTTCCATCGCAGTAGCTACAACAATACCTTCACCTCTACCATAAGTAGCGAGTGTTGACATAAATGCCATATTAGATTTATCGCCAATCGGTATATTAGAATCTTCGTGCACATCAGCAGCATTCTTCTCGGCTGGAACAGATTCACCTGTAAGTGCTGATTCTTCTATTTGAAGATTTGCACTTTCAATAAGTCGAATATCTGCAGGAATGAGCCGCCCCGCATCAATAATGATAATATCTCCAGGAACTATTTCTTCTGATTTAATTTCCTTAACTTCTTGGTCGCGTCTTACCAAGGATTTTGGCGTGGTCATTTGTTGGAGTGCTTCAATTGCCTTTTCAGCTTTATGCTCTTGAATCACTCCGATAACGGCATTTAGTACTACGACCAATAGGATAATAATTGAGTCTACATATTCGCCAATGACAATAGTAATAACGGCCGCACCTAATAAAACATAGATAAGCATGTTCTGGAGTTGTGCAAAAAACAATGAAACTAAACTTTCCTTTGGTTTGCCCTTTAACTTATTTTCACCATATTTCTCGAGCCTGGCTTTCGCCTCATCAGTTGTCAAGCCTATTGCTGGATTCACATTAAGTTCTTTAATAACGTCTTCCTGGGATTTTGCAAACCACATATGGAGTTATTCTCCTTTCGATGCAAAATTAAATATTACTAACAACAGTCCCCGTAAAATTATTATATCCTTTATCGGAATATTACCAACATTTAATCCGATGACTAACCCGCTCTAAGACTCCCGTTTCTACAAGCGGGAGTAAGAGCGGCTAAGTCCCTGGATACGGTTCGACTAGGATTCAGGTGGAGTTAAAACTCCATCTGAATCAAGTCTCACTTTATCAGAACCCACAACTACAGGGATAATCATCGTTGAGTTTCTATTTAAGCATCTCCCAATCGGCTTCCCTGAATCCTACTAGAACCCTATTATCAGCAATCAAAATTGGACGTTTAACAAGCATACCGTCTGTTGCAAGTAAGGCGATTTGCTCTTCATCAGACATGGTTGACAGCTTGTCCTTCAGTTCTAAGGATTTGTACAAAAGCCCGCTTGTATTAAAGAATTTTTTAAGTGGAAGTCCGCTTTTTGCATGCCATTGTTCCAGCTCAGTTACCGTCGGATTCTGCTCCTTAATATGCCGCTGATCATAGACAATGCCATTATCGTCCAACCACTTTTTCGCCTTTTGGCAGGTAGTACATTTAGGGTAGCATACAAACAAATTTCTCATAGCCCTTTCCTCACTTCCATTTTTACAATTCAGTACAATTTAATATAAAACCATAAAGCGAATAGGATCAATAGCAGTGCCATTTATTCTGACTTCATAATGAACATGCGGGCCTGTACTTCTTCCTGTACTGCCCATGTAAGAAATAATTTGGCCTTTTCGCACACTTTGACCAACATTGACTATAATGCTGGAATTATGCCCATAAAGTGTTACAATGCCGTTGCCATGATCAATTTGCACAATATTACCATAGCCCCCGGACGCTTCACTCCGAACAACCTGACCATCAGCGACAGCAACAATAGGTGTACCCATACTATTAGCAATGTCAATGCCCTGATGTAATTCGCTACCACCACCCCACGGGGAATTACGCCAGCCAAACCTAGAGGTAACTTCGCCAGCTGTCGGCCAAATAGAAGGCGTAGTCGCTAACTTATCGTTACTTCTCGCCATTTTCTCAATGTCTTGCGGAGGTCCACCCCCACTTGCCCGGACTGGTTCCACCGGGGTTGATGCAATACTGACTGCACTACGTGCCTGGTGATGATTTACAAACGTTCCTACCACAACTATAACAAGTAAACATAACATCGAAACAGTCCCGTTTACATGAGTTCTTTTCATCCGATTATTGCCTTCTTTCTGTGTTACTACTGTCCAATCATTCAAAAGCCTTATCGTTATATTATAACGGAAATCTGACCTTTTGCGTCAACACTTGACGTAAAAAGCGAAAAATGAGAACATAGTAACTACTAACTTATCATTATTGGAGTTGACCTATGTGAAAAAACTCTTCTATAAACATCGCATGACCATTGTAATCACCATACTCTTACTCACAACTACATTACTGCTAAATGCTAATTATAACCTATTTCCGTTCGAACGTTGGACCTCACAGCTCATTTCACAAACGCCGGTGAGGATTACTGCTACCCCGATCAACATTGTAAATAAACCAGTAACAATCACCCGAGCAGGTTCCATCGAGGCCTCAACATCTGTCCCCATTAATGCCGACTTCTCCGGTCACATCAGTGAACTATATGTAACAGAAGGACAAGCAGTCAAAGCCGGCCAGCCTCTTCTGAAACTCAAAGCATCCTCAAATCAAACAGTATCTCAAAGTACAGAAGTTTCACAGCAAGTACAAGCCGATTATGACAATGCCCTAAATGAATTTAACCGTTATCAAAAATTGTACGAAATTGGAGGCATTCCACGCCGGCAATTGGAAATGGCCACAACCCATCTACAAGAAGCAAAGGCTAACCTGACCAACGCCCAAAACACAATGCAGTCCTCTGCCGTCACCGTAAATGGCTTCGCCACTATGACCGCCCCCATCGACGGCATAGTAATGAGCCTATCCACTGCTCCAGAAAAAGCGGTACAGACTGGTCAACAATTGCTTTCCTTAGGAAGCGGCCAAGAAGTAGAGGTTGTCATTCCTCTTGGGCAAAATGACCTGTACCTGATCCATTTAGGCACACCAACTACACTCGAAATATTGCATCAAACCTTCGCGGGTCAAGTTTCTAGAATCTATCCGCAAGTTGAAGCCAACCAAAGTCCTTCCTTCCTTGCCCATATAAAGCTCGCTAATAATCCGGCTGGCTTACTAAAACCCGGTATGTCCGGTAATGTTCATATCAACATCGGCCAATCAGCCACAGTTGCCGCCGTTCCCACAGCGTCAGTACTCCATGACGGCCAGGGCCGAAGTTTTATATACACCGCAATTAATGGTAAAGCTATCCTCCAACAAGTAAGTATTGGAGAGACCATCGATGATTTCACAGAAATCACCTCTGACCTACCACAAAATAGCATGGTCGTAACGAGCAGCATAAATGACATAAAAAATGGTGATCAAATCACCATAATACAGTAAAAAGTCTGCAAAACGCTGTTGTTATTATCGGATTAATTCTTCCACAGCTGAAAAATTTGATATCCAACGAACATACCTACTATTCCTAGAACCCCTGACAACGTAGCTGGTGCCGGAAGCGGAAGTTTTGCCGCAGAAAAAATAAAACCAACAACTAATCCAACAGTTAGAGCGAGAATTGCTTCTATCATAATAATACTCCTTCATTTAAACCTATCTAAATTTGTACGATCGTATTAACGTTCCTAATCAGCTAATTTATCCGATGACTAAGCCGCTTTAAGACTCCCTTCTTCGACAAGAGGGAGAAAGAGCGGCTAAGTCCCTGGATACGGTTCAACTAGGATTCAGGTGGAGTTAAAACTCCATCTGAATCAAGTCTCACTTTATATATGGTTTATTTTGTTTTTATCATTCGCGCGGTTTCACTAAACGAGCCGGGTCCATGTATTGTTCATACTCTTCTTCGGTAACAAGCCCTGATTCCAATGCCGCTTCTCTAAGCGTAATTCCATCTTTCGCCGCATGTTTGGCAATCCGAGCTGCTTGATCGTAACCGACAAGTGGCACTAGACCAGTTACCAGTATCAGCGACCGTTGAAGATTATACGCAATCTTATCACGATTTGGCATTATACCTACAGCACAATGCTCATTAAATGATTTCATGGTATCTGCCATCAAGCGGATGCTTTGTACAACATTATATGCAATAACAGGCATAAATACATTCAACTGAAAATTACCCTGACTTGCCGCAAACGCTATTGTAGTATCATTGCCTAATACCTGCGCGACCACCATCGTAAGTGCTTCTGACTGTGTTGGATTGACTTTGGCTGGCATAATTGAGCTGCCTGGCTCATTCTCCGGTATAGTAATTTCCCCGATCCCACAACGCGGACCACTGGCAAGCCAACGAATATCATTGGCAATCTTCATCAAATCGGCTGCAAGTGCTTTGAGAATGCCATGTACCATCGCAATTTCAGCTTTACTTGTCATGGACTGAAATTTGTTTGGTGCAGAAATAAATCTTTCGCCAGTCAGCCGGCTAATTTCTTCTGCTGCCATAACAGCAAAACGCGGATGTGAATTGATCCCTGTCCCGACTGCCGTACCGCCAATGGCCAAATCACGTAAAAATTCCATTCCGCTCGAAAGCATTGCTTCATCCCGAGCCAGCATTGCTGCCCAGCCACTTACTTCCTGCCCTAGAGTAAGCGGTGTCGCATCCATTAAGTGAGTCCGGCCAATCTTAATAATATCCTTAAAATCATCGGCCTTTTGTTCGAATGTCATCCGCAGCGTCCGCAGCGCAGGCAACAAACGCTCCTGTAACATTAATATACCGACTACGTGTAACGAGGTAGGAAAAATATCATTTGAACTCTGCGATTTATTCACATGATCGTTAGGATGAATAAATAACTCCAACCCCCTACTTACCACAAGCTGGTTTGCCCGTTTTGCCAATACCTCGTTAATATTCATATTAAATTGCGTACCACTTCCTGTTTGCCATACAGCTAACGGGAAATTTCCATCCAGTTTTCCAGCCAGTAATTCATCACAAGCTGCCATGATGGCATCCGCCCGTTCTGAATCCAAAACACCTATTTCCCTATTAACAGCCGCTGCCGCTTTTTTCAATATCCCAAAAACCTTCACCAATTCATAGGGAATTTTCTCCTCGCCAATCCGAAAGTTCTCGTAACTGCGCTGCGTCTGCGCACCCCAAAGTTTGTCTGCCGGAACTTTAATTTCCCCCATTGAGTCCTTTTCAATCCGATATTCCATATTGATTCCCTCCTAAAATGAACGATAATATCGTGTTCGGCTAGCTTTATTATTAAACAGGTTAATTTGCGATTGAACGTTGGTAACTATACCAAAGCTTTGCCGGGTACTCAGCAAACATTTCTTTGTCTACCTGACTAAGAATTGCCAGTGGCTGAATCATACCCAAAAACAGCATAGCGGCGGCCGTAACATCAATATCTGGATTAATCTCGCCATTTTCCTGCCCTTGAAGCAACAGTTTCTTTATATCTTGAACATAAAAACCAACTACAGACAGCATACTTGCCTTAAACTCGGGATTACGATCACTACCAAGCAGATAAAAAAGAATACGCGGAATAGCTCCTTCTTCCTTAAGTAACGCTACATGCAATTCAAATAGATACCTCAGCTTTACAATTGACGTATCATGAATAGCATTTACTTGACTTAAATTGGTTCTAAGACACTTATCCGTAAAGTCGATAAGGGCGGCAATAATTTCTTCTTTTCCTTTAAAATGACGGTATATAGCCGCCGGCACAAGTTTAATCTCTGCAGCTATATCGTTTATATTTAATTTGTCTAATCCGTTTTGTTCGACGATCACTAACGCAGCTCGAACAATTTCTTCTTTCCTGACTTCAGTGCTTTTTCGACTTCTCACATAAATCCTCCTGAAATGCGATTTACTTTCTAACCCTTTTCGTTATTCTAGGCTAGATTCTTACGAAACTTCTTGACAGATAATGTTAGCACAAAGGTGCCTAGGATAAATAGCGCCAGTATTTGCGGCCACAATATCGTTACTCCCACTCCCTTTAGAAAAACACCCCGGATAATTATCAAAAAATATCGCAGTGGATTGAAATAGGTAAAAGCTTGAACTACTTCTGGCATGTTAGCAATAGGAAACATGAATCCAGACAATAGCAACGCGGGAAGAAAAAAGAAGAAAGTTGACATCATGGCTTGCTGCTGGGTATCCGAAATAGTGGAAATAAAAAGCCCTATACCAATTGTCGTCATTAAATAAAATCCATTAGCAATAAACAATGTCATCAGGCTGCCCCGAACGGGTATATCAAACCAGAATACACTAATCAGCGTAACAAAAATCATATTGACAAAACCGAGAATTATCGATGGCATAGTCTTTCCTAAAATAAATTCAATGGGCTTAATCGGCGTAACAACAATCTGTTCCATTGTACCCATTTCCTTTTCCCTGACTACCGACATACTTGTCAACAGCAGAGTAACAAGCATTACGATAGCAGCTATGACTCCAGGCACATAAAAATTACGGCTCGTTAGGTTTTCGTTAAACCAAGCCCTTGTCTGAAGATTTACCCCAAGCGGTTCCCAATCTTGGTTGCCAATTTGTTTCTGCATCAACTCAATGGCGTCGTTTCGTATTATATTACCAGCGTAGCTCAATACTACACCAGCCGTATTGGAATCCGTGCCATCGACAATAATCTGAACGGCAGCGGTCGAGCCGCTCGCAATCTTAGCACTGAAATCAGAAGGAATACGAAGGACAGCCGCTACTTCTCCATTGTCGAGAAGCTCATCAATCTCTCGATCACTACGAATTATTGTCTTAACCGAAAAGTAACCAGAATGGATAAACCTGTCAATCAGATCGCGGCTCTCTGGTGTTTCAGCTTGATCGTAGATCGCAGTCGGCACATTTTTTACATCTGTCGTCACCGCATAGCCAAAAACCATGCTTTGGATAAGAGGCATCACTAAAACAATCGCTCGCATTTTGGGATTGCGAAATACTTGGATAAATTCCTTCCTAATCATGTGCATTAATCGTTCAAGTACCATCTCTACACCAGCCTTTTCTTGAGCTTGATGTTGGCCACAACAATAAGCACCACGGCAAAAAGCAAGAGTATTCCTGCCTCGGTTAGAATAATCGCAAATCCAGCGCCTTTTAAATAAATGTTCTTTAAAATTACAATAAAAAACCGGGAAGGAACAAGATAGGTTAAGCCTTGAATAACAATTGGCATATTGGCAATAGAATACATGAAACCAGACAAAAGGAATGACGGTAAGAAGGTCAAGACCATAGCCAACTGGCTAGCTAATAATTGTGACCGTGTCATTATACTAATCAACATCCCCATTGTAAGTGCTCCGGGGAGAAATAGGGCCGCCATCCCAAAAACGAGAGCAGTATTCCCCCGAAGCGGGACTTCAAATAAATATTGCCCCATCAAAACCGCCAATACGACATCAAGCATTCCGATTGCAAAATAAGGCGTTAACTTTCCGACGATTAATTCACTAGGAGTTAATGGCGTGGTAATGAGCTGCTCCATTGTTCCGTTCTCCCATTCACGGGCAATCGTAAGCGATGTCAGCAGTGCGGAAATGACCATCATAATTACCGCAATAAGGCCGGGTATAATGTAATTTTTCGCCAGCATATTCTGATTGAACCATACCCGCGGCTGTACTTCTACTGGGATCTTCACCCGTTTAGCACCCTGTTGGTCTGCTGCTTTGAGCAGTAGAGAACTTGTATAGCCATCTGCTACCATCTGTGCATAACCGATGGCTATTGTAGCGGTATTAGCATCACTACCATCGGCAATCAATTGCACATCTGCCTTGCGGCCACTTTCCAGCTTACGGCTAAACTCACGGGGAATAACTAGAGCCAATATCGCCTCCCGCTTGTCGATTGCCTCTTCAATCTCAGCATAAGAAGTAACATGTCCATTTAGATCAAAATAGCGGGAAGCTGTAAAACGTCCGATAAACTCACGACTTTCATGAGTCCCATTTTGATCCCAGACTACGAGCGGCACATGATCCACGTCTAAACTCAAGGATGAACCAAAAAGGAAAATTAATAGTATAGGCATGGCTATTGCCATACCCAAACTACGCGGGTCACGGAGAATATGAATAAATTCCTTCCGGATAATCGCTATGACTCTATACATATTCATAGTATTACTCCTAAAGCCCCGCACTACTATCACGGGATTCGATTATCGAAACAAATACGTCTTCTAGTGAAGGAATAATCTTTTCCAGCCTTGTATAAACAAGTTTTCGTTCCTGCAGCGCCTTGATGATAATCGGAATTGATGATGACGCATCGTTTACTGCCAGATGTAGTCCACGTCCGAAAAGAGCGGCTTCCCTTATCTCGGGTATTCCATTTACTGCTTGCAGCGCGCCAAAAGGATCTAAACACTCCAGGTTGAGAACATCGTTATTCATGTACTTGACTTTTAATTCGTCAGGAGTGCCTATGGCTACCAATTCACCTCGATAGATCATTGCCAGCCGATCGCAATACTCTGCTTCATCCATATAGTGTGTTGTCACGAACACAGTAATTCCCTCGGCGGCTAATTGATAAATCAGCTCCCAGAAACTTCGACGGGATATTGGATCCACGCCCGAAGTTGGTTCGTCAAGAAAAATCACTGGGGGCTTATGGAGCAGTGCACAGCCCAAGGCTAACCGCTGCCGCCATCCTCCAGGCAAAATGGCGGTGAGACTATTCCGGTGCTCATCAAGTCCAGCCATTTTAACGACCCAGTCTTTACGATTTTTTTTCTCCACCATCGGAATTTGATAGATACCACTGTAAAAATCAATGTTTTCTTCTACCGTAAGATCCTCGTAAAGTGAAAACTTTTGCGACATATACCCAATATGGTTTTTGATTTGTTCAGCTTGATGGAACACATCAAAACCATTTACAGTGGCTTCTCCGGCAGTAGGAATAATAATCCCGCATAGCATCCTCATCGTCGTTGACTTTCCGGCACCGTTAGGACCAAGGAAGCCGAATATTTCACCCCGCCGGACTTGGAAAGACACCTTATTTACAGCCTGGAAACTTCCAAACCGTTTTTCCAAATCCTTCACCGTAACAGCGTATTCCGAGTTATTAGACACTAGCATCACTTCCCTCTATCGGCCTAATCATCGAAATAAATACGTCTTCCAGTGACGGCCCAACAATCTCCGCTTCTGCTTGCACACCCATCTCTTTCAACGTATTCTTCACCATTTCTAGAATCTGATTTGGTTCACCACTTAATACCAAATGGATTTTCGCCCCAAATAACCCCGCGGATACGAGCGTCAATTTCGTACGCAAGTCTGCAAGAATCTGACGTGGCTCAGCACACCGAATTTCAATCAATACACCACTCATATGGGTCTTTACCTCGTCTGGTGTCCCGAAAAGAATCAACTCTCCCCGATGCAGCAGACCAATCCTGCCACACCGCTCGGCTTCGTCAAGATAGGCTGTTGAAACGAAGATAGTGACCTTTTCTTCGAGAAGTTTATACAAGATACGCCAGAAATCCCGCCGGGATAAAGGATCAACACCATTAGTAGGTTCATCTAATAGCAAAACCTTTGGAGTATGAATGAGCGCACAAGCGAGGGCCAATTTTTGCTTCATTCCGCCCGACAAATTACGGGCTAATCGGTCGCGAAACGGGATCATATTACTAAAGGCCAAAAGCTCGGCTGTTTTTTCTTTCCTTATTTGCCGAGGCACATTATATAAGTCGGCATAGAAGTCAATATTTTCTTGCACGGTCAAATCCATATAAAGCCCAAAACGCTGGGGCATATAGCTGATGTGATTGCTAAGTTGTCCTGAATCCTCCACTGTATGGCATCCATATACCCAGGCATCACCCGCTGTAGGAGCTATTAATCCTGCAAGAAGGCGCATTACTGTTGTCTTTCCTGCACCATCTGGTCCCACTAAACCAAATACTTCTCCCTCTTTAATGTTGATTGTCAGATTTTTTACCGCTGTGTTATCGCCAAACTTTTGAGTAAGTCCTATCGCTTTAATGGCATCCATAATACTATTCCCCGCCCAGGTCAATCACCGCATCCGCAGGCATACCCGGTTTCAATTCATTCGCATTGTTATCAATAGTGACCTTGATACGATAAACCAACTTTACCCGTTCTTCAGTCGTCTGTATGCTCTTGGGCGTAAATTCTGCCTCTGACGCAATAAAGCTAATATGGCCTTCATAGACCTTGTTAGGGTATGTATCAGTGGTCACCGCCACTTTTTGTCCAAGCTTTACTTTACCAAGATTGGTCTCGGCAATATATGCTTTGAGCCAAACCTGATTAAGATCCCCGATCGTCACTACAGGTGTTCCAGGCGACACATATTCGCCAGCTTCAATATTTTCCGAGAGGACCATCCCATCGACAGGTGCGGTAATTTGTGCATAGGAAAGTCGAGTCTGTGTTAATTTCAGTACTTGTTTAACCTGTTCGACTCGGGCTGTGGCCAGTTCAATTTCCTCTCGCCTCGGTCCCTCGACCACTACACTAAGTTGCTGGGCGGCTTGATCCGCACGGGCATTAGCATTCGCATAAGCAGTCTGACTTCG
>JAQWAQ010000144.1 GCA_028707635.1 Negativicutes bacterium | reverse complement strand
ATAAGGTCAGTTATTTGGTTGTAAGTTGCTTCAGGCGAAATTGTCGCTTTTTTTGCTCCGTTTGCTTCAAGCCACTGAACTGTTAGGTGATTAAAAACATTAAGTGAAAAATCAGTTTGAAGGGGTTGGGCAGAAGTTTGGCGGGCTAACCGTAGCATACCGATATTGCTGACCATGATCCCATGTGGATTTAGGTTATCAATGTTGGTAAAGAGTTGTTCGTATTCCCCCAACTCACGATCCATTGTTATACGTGGCGTGGTTACAATAACTTGGACATTGTGTTTCTGGGCGGTAGCGATAGCCGTGGCGATATCTCTCATGGTCCACGGTTTATAAGGTTTAAAGGCTTCGCCACCAACATAGATGATATTAGCTCCGTTCTCACAGGCAGCATTTAGCCCAGCTAGGTCTGCCACTCGCACTGCAAGCACAGGTGAAACTTTATAAGCCGGATTCTCGCTAGTGACAGGAAGTGTAATCTGCGAATTCATCCCGGCTTCTTGGACTGCTTGGCTGAAAGATCGAGGCTCACGCTCACCAGTATATCCAATGGCGCTGGCTCCGGGATTTCCTAAAGCATAACATGTTGTAAAGTCGCGGGAACGGCTTTGATACATTTCCTGCCAATCATGCGCATTTGTTACATAACCTGTTGGATCAG
This sequence comes from Negativicutes bacterium, assembly GCA_028707635.1. Classification (GTDB taxonomy): domain Bacteria; phylum Bacillota; class Negativicutes; order JAAYSF01; family JAAYSF01; genus STF2-20. The sequence continues at coordinate 4,878 of JAQWAQ010000144.1, read as the reverse complement.
TAATATAGCGATCAATCGCCCGTCGATATACGCTGACAATCTTCTTGACGAAATCAGCAGTACGCATACGGCCTTCAATTTTAAATGAGCACACTCCTGCTTGGATGAGTTCCGGGAGGTTACGATATAAGCACATATCTTTAAGGGCAAGTTTATAAGGACCGGGGTCATTACTGTTTATTATTGCCCCAGTATCAGCGTCAATGAGTTCATAAGGCCAACGGCATGGTTTTAGGCATCGGCCGCGATTAGAACTTTGCCCGAATAAAATACCCGAGTGTAGACATTGTCCACTTTGGCCAACACACATATCACCATGGATGAAATATTCGATTTCAATACCGGTTCGCTCTTTTAACATTTTTAATTGGTCTAAGCTCATTTCACGGCTGGTAACAACACGGGTTATGCCGTATTCCTGAAGGGACTTTATGGAGTATTCGTTATGAGTATTCATCATTACCGAAGCATGTAAAGGAACTGCTAAATCTAACTCGCGGGCAAGTTCAAGTATGGCGAGATCTTGGACAATGAGGCCGTCAGGTCTAATTCTGTCCAGTAGTTTAAGATAATCACGCATTTTGTCAAGCTCACGGTCGCTAATTAGATTGTTGACCGTTACATAGAGTTTAGCCTTGTTCTTATGAGCGTATTTGATAGCTCGTTCCAGCATGATGTCATCAAAGTTGACATCGGTTCTATGCATCCTCATATTGAAACGTTTTCCACCAAGATATACAGCATCAGCTCCGGCTGAAATAGCTGTTTCAAGAACTTCCCATGTGCCAACAGGCGCTAGAAGCTCAACTGAATCAGGTTTTAACAGCATATTTTTCATCTCCAAACTTGAATTATTCATATATTTCTTTTGCTTGAGTTACTAAATTCGATGGGAATTCAATCCCAAGGTTTTCGGCAACAAACCCGTTAAGAAGAATCTCGGGTTGTTCAACAATTCCGACAGGAATTACAGATGGCGAGGTGCCATTTAATATTTGAGCTGCTTTAACAGCGCAGGCTTCACCTAACTTATGATGGTTTGAAACGAGTGCAGCTAGTGCACCACCTGGAACATTAGGTGCGTGAGAAGCGATAACCGGTATATTTGCGTCATCAGTATAGTAGACAACTGTTGCAAAGTTTTCCTCAATAATACGGCCGATTGGGATAAATAGGGCATCCATATCGGAAGTTAGCAGAGTATCAATTTTTGATAATTCTTCAGGCTGATTAATTGGTAATTCTACAAGCGTAAAAATATTTTGGGCCGCTTGCCGGAAATTATCAATTTCCAGTAAGGCATTCAGATCTTGCGCGTGGTACAGAACCCCTAATTTTTTAGCGTTAGGCAGAACGCGGCGAATAAAGGCTACTTTCTCTTCAACTTTTACCATTCCGGATACACCTGTTGCTTTGGAGCCGGGTTTGTCCATGCTTTTAACGAGCTTTGCGCCAACTGGGTCAAATACTGGGGTAAATACAACAGGGATATTATCTGGTAGTTCAACGGCAGCTGCAGCGGCCGGGGTTGAGCACGCAAAAATTAAGTCAACATTAAGTGCTGCAAGTTTGGATGCCAAATTCGGCAATTCATCAAGGTTTCCATCAGCGTTTAGATAATGGAAATCAGCTTCGATACCCTGATCACTTAGACCTTGTTTGAAGCCATGAACAGCGTCGTCAAGATTCTGAGTTAACTGCAAAATGCCAATACGATACAATAAAAACACCTCTTTAAGTATTCTAACCCATATAATTTCCACGTTTGGCTGATAATACCTGCCTTTTTTCATTCGAGTTATGCAAACAAAAAATTTTTTCCGACCTATTAAAGGTAAAAATGAAGAATGATTCGAATAACAATTATTATCTATGAGTTGCTTTAAGAGGGATGAAATTATGAACAATGAATTTAAAAAAAACAACGATCTAGAACCGTTCGTCCACCTTCACGTTCACACTGAATATAGTTTGCTGGACGGGGCCGCTCGGATTGGCGAACTGGTCTGCCGAGCTAAAGAATTAGGGATGCCGGCATTGGCCATAACTGACCACGGGTCGATGTATGGGGCTATAGACTTTTATAAGCATGCTAAAAAGCAAGGGATTAAGCCGATCATTGGCTGCGAAGTCTATGTAGCACCCCGATCGCGATTAGAAAGAACTACGGTGGAAGGCGAGGCCTACTATCATCTTATCCTTTTGGCAGAGAATGAAATAGGTTATCGTAATCTTATTGAACTTGTATCCAGAGGTCATACCGAGGGGTTTTATTATAAGCCTCGTGTCGATAGAGAAATCCTGGCTCAATATAGCGAAGGAATCATTTGTTTGAGTGCTTGTATAGCTGGGGAAATACCAAATCTCTTATTAAAGGGTGATTATGACGGTGCAGTGAAATTAGCACTGGAATATCGTAATATTTTTGGACAAGACAGCTTTTTTCTGGAAGTGCAAGACCATAATATTCCTGAACAAAAGCAGGTCAATGCTGATCTTATCAAAATATCTCGAGAAACAGGAATCGGCTTAGTTGCCACGAATGATCTTCACTACATTGACCGCCAGGATAGCGAGTGCCACGATGTTTTATTATGCATCCAAATGGGCAAGACTGTTGATGACCCGGGGCGGATGAAGTTCCCTAGTAGTGAGTTTTATTTAAAATCGACGCAGGAAATGGCAGAGCTTTTTAGTGAAATTCCCGACGCATTAGCTAATACCCTGCGCATCGCTGAACGGTGCAATGTGGAATTGGTTTTCGGTCGCCATTTGCTTCCTGAGTTTCCTGTCCCGGATAACTTGTCTGCCGATGAGTATCTTCGAAAACTATGTCAAGAAAAACTGCTGCTGCGCTATGACCAACTAGGTGAGGGAATTCTTCAACGTCTTGAGTACGAACTTTCTGTTATTGGCAACATGGGTTTCTCAGGTTACTTTTTGGTTGTTTGGGATTTTATTAATTATGCCCGTCAAAATGACGTTCCTGTAGGACCGGGCCGAGGGTCAGCCGCTGGCAGTATTGTTGCCTATTTACTCGGAATAACCAATATTGATCCATTGAAATACGGACTGCTCTTTGAACGGTTTTTGAATCCTGAACGTGTAACTATGCCTGATATTGACATTGATTTTTGTTATGTTAATCGAGAAAAGGTTATCAATTATGTTGCGAGTCGGTATGGTGCTGATCGGGTGGCCCAAATCATCACATTTGGTACGATGGCTGCTAAGGCGGCCATAAGGGATGTTGGCCGGGCGTTGAATATGACCTATAGTGATGTTGATCGAATTGCTAAAATGGTACCAGGAGAACTGGGTATTACTTTAAAGCGGGCCCTTGAAGTCAATCCCGAACTTAATGAGGCATATAAATCAGAAGCGGCGGTGAAAAAGTTAGTTGATTTGGCCATTGCAGTTGAAGGTTTGCCGCGTCATGCCTCAACTCACGCCGCTGGCTTAGTTATTGCAAAAGAACCATTGACTCATTACGTACCACTCCAGAAATCAGCAGAAGGATTTTTAACAACCCAATATGATAAAGATCGGGTTGAGGAAATAGGCTTATTAAAAATGGACTTGCTAGGTCTCCGAACGCTCACTGTAATAGGCGATGCAATTAAAATGCTAAAGGAAAATCGAGGAGTAGAGATCGATATTGATTCTATACCCCTTACTGATGCCAAGACGAGTGCTATGCTTTCAAATGGTGAAACTGCGGGTGTGTTTCAGATGGAATCAAGTGGGATGACGAACCTGGTTAAAGAATTAAAGCCAGAGGGTTTCACTGATCTCATTCCGCTGGTTGCCTTATATCGGCCAGGACCGTTAGGTAGTGGGATGGTGGCTGATTTCATTAACGGACGTCATGGGAAAAAGAATGTGACTTTTGTACATCCGCTATTAGAACCAGTACTTAAAGATACGTTTGGTGTAATATTATATCAAGAACAGGTTATGCAAATCGCTTCAGTTTTAGCCGGGTTTTCACTCGGACAAGCAGATCTTCTTAGACGAGCAATGGGTAAGAAGAAGCACGATGTTCTAGCGGCCCAGCGAGAGGCTTTTTTACAAGGCGCAGCGCAGCGGGGCATCGAGGCTAAAGTGGCCACTGAAGTCTTTGCATTAATGGAACACTTCGCGGATTATGGCTTTAATAAGTCACATAGTGCGGCGTATGCCCTAGTGGCGTACCAAACGGCCTTCCTCAAGGCAAATTATCCCCAGGAATTTATGGCTGCACTCCTGACAAGCGTTATGGGAACAAGTGATAAAGTTGGGCTTTATATTGAAGAATGTCGACATATGGGGATTGCCGTCCTTCCTCCAGACATTAATTCTAGTCAGTCAAGTTTTAGTGTTGACAGGGAGTCGATTCGTTTCGGCCTAGCCGGTGTTAAAAATGTTGGAGCTAACGCAATCGAAGCACTTATAACAGCGAGGATACGTGAAGGGCGATTTGTCTCATTAGTCAATTTTTGCACAAAAGTTGACATGCGGGTTGTTAATAAAAGAGTGATCGAAAGTTTAATAAAATGTGGGGCCTTTGATTCACTTGCTGTCAAAAGGTCTCAATTGTTGGCAGTGCTAGAACAAGCGGTAGACACTGCTCAATTGCGCCAAAAGGAAAAAGCGAGTGGTCAGATAGGGTTGTTTGCCGAGGATACGATGACAATTGCCGAAGATATTGTGTTGCCGAATATTCCTGAAATCCCGAAGGAGCAGTGTCTAGCTATGGAAAAGGAAATGACCGGTTTTTATATAACCGGTCACCCGCTTGATCAATTTCGAGAAAAACTCCAAAGTTATCCTACAATCAACGAATTGTTGTCAAACAGTGATGCTGACGGCAAATCAGTGCGCGCAGCAGGGCTAATT
>JAQWAQ010000029.1 GCA_028707635.1 Negativicutes bacterium | reverse complement strand
AAGACGTTCACGTTCCCGAGAAATACCCTCGCTAATACGTCCGTGCGGCGCCATCGGATGGCGGCGACGGCTTTCTTTATAGCGGCGAATCAAAGTTTCATCCGACGCTTCCAAGAAGAGCATTTCATACATATCACCCTTGTTCTCCATGCCCTCAAGCATTTGAATCAAGGTATCAAAAAACTCCCTGCCTCGCGTATCGACAACCAGGGCAATTTTACCAACCCGTCCACCGGATTGTTCACACAATTCCGCAAACTTAGGAATTAAAGCAGGCGGCAAATTATCTACACAAAAATAACCCAAATCTTCCATAGCACGAACGACCTGGGTTTTTCCCGCGCCCGACATGCCAGTAATTATGACTAAACGAACATCTTCCATTGGTAACACCCCCGGCCAAAATAAAAGTAAGACTTTATTCAGATAACTCCACCTAGTCCGTGATCAGTCATGGCAAAGAGCGCCAGCCCCCGATCTGCTGCGGCTTTAGCATTTTTAAGCAACGTACTATAGGCATTTGCAATTGTATGAGTATGTAAATTGGCTGCTATTTTCACCGCGCAAACCTCCTTTTGCTACAATTATAGGGCAATTAGGCAAAAAAAGCAAAAACTGGTTCATGTTAAAAAGAAGTAACCACCAGAACATTTTCAGCCCTAGTGGTTCACCGTTTCCTATTTCATAATCGGAAATTGCAGTCCCCCGGCAACCGTCCGTTTATCGCCATAAACCCACCATGAGACATTTTTATAAAGTGGGCCATTAAGTTCGGCGGCCGGCCCTTCCTTTGACCAGCCTATACCTAGATTAAAAGATGGCTTGGGAGCGGTAATATTCACTCTCATTTCGGTTTGCTCAGTAACAACAAGTTTGCCATTTTCAAATTCTACATTCTCTTTTACTTCAGCCGGCACTTCAAAATCTTTACCATTTACCTTAACATATATTTTCCCCTGCTTACGTTCAAACTGGACATCAGTTTTCTCAATTTGGCCAGTTTGCGGATCAATTTCTTTAGGAACATACACAATTTCCTTGGTATGACTGCTAGAGCCCTGCACATAAACCACTTGCGCTTCACCGGACTTTGACTTTTCACCGACGGTGTTGATATTAATAGTAGGGGCAGCTGCTGGACTGGCTGATTTGTATTGCTTGTATTCGTAATACGCGATCCCAAGTACAGTCAAAATCAAGACCAAAATGATAAAAAGCTTCCACTCCTGCTTCACGAATCTAAACATAATAACCCCCTTCGCTGTCTGGCCTTAGTAAATATATTCAGAAACGATCGCTTTTTAAACTGCCTGACAGTAAGTGTGTTATTTGATGTATGAAGCGGAGATTGTCAAAATGTCACAAATAGTAGAAAACCAAACTGACTTAAGCGTGGTGCTCCAAGTAAAAACCCGGCAGTTAAACTGCCGGGTCAGATCCTATCTCATATTCATACCGATCTTAATCAGCCTACAAGCTCGGATCGTAGCCTCTTCAATGAGAGCTTCACCACAGTCCATACATTCTTCCAGCGTCATCGGCTGCGGCACTATGCTTGCTAGTCCGTCGATTCCCTGCGCGAGAACATCATCAGCGCCGTCGCCCAAACCGCCGGCAATACAAATGGCTGGCACATTCCACTGCTTAGCGACTCTGGCTGCCCCAACAGGTGCTTTGCCAAAAGCAGTCTGAAAATCAGTGCGGCCTTCCCCTGTTATCAGAAGATCAGCTGTTTCGACCATGGCTTCAAAACCAGCGGCCTCAAGCACGATTTCCACACCAGGACGCAATTCAGCATTCGTAAAGAACAATAATCCGGCCCCCAAGCCGCCAGCTGCACCTGCCCCCGGATATTCGGCCATTGCTTTGCCGGTAACCTCTGTCGCTATTTTGGCATAAACACTCAGCGCACTGTCAAGCTCGGCAACCATTTCGGGAGTAGCGCCTTTTTGCGGACCATACACCGCTGTCGCTCCCCGCGGTCCGCACAGCGGGTTATCAACATCGCAGGCCACCATAATCTCTGCTTCGGCAATGCGCGGGTCCAGACCGCCAAGCTCGATCCTGGCTAATTTGGCCAGTGCTGCCCCGCCCGACGCCAACTCTTGACCTGAAGCATCAAGAAACTTTACGCCAAGAGCCTGGGCCAATCCAGTACCACCGTCGTTGGTAGCACTGCCGCCAATGCCGATAATGATCTTGCGCAAACCCTTTTCCAGAGCCGACTTCATCAGCTGACCTGTACCATAGGTCGTCGCGATCCGTGGATCACGTTTATCCTTGGGCACTAACGGCAGCCCTGAAGCGGCGGCCATTTCCATAACGGCTGTTTCCCCATCACCTAGTATACCCCAATAGGCCTTAACAGGTTCACCCATCGGCCCCATTACTTCCTCATAAATAATTTGGCCGCCGGTTGCTTCAACAAGGGCTTCAACCGTGCCTTCTCCGCCATCCGCAATTGGTGCTTTTAAAACCTCAGCTTCAGGAAAAACAGCTAAAATACCTCTCTCCATCGCATTGGCAACACCGAGTGCCGATACACTGCCTTTAAATGAATCTGGAGCTACTACAATACGCACTGGTCTCACTCTCCTACCTTATATGCTGTAATTGATAACAATCATTCTACCCATTATAAGAATATTAGCATAAATTATGCATATTCCTGCCCAAACACGAGAATTTTTGCCTTGTTAGTCAAACAACGCAATCGCACCGTCCCTGTATTCCGGCACACCCGCAAATAAATCAGTCCTAAAACAATACTCAACATCATCTGCGCGACCAATATCTTGTAACCGTTTCCCATTACGGCTGTTAATGGCAACTTCAGCAAGCCGATCCTGAGCATTTTCATAGAGCAGCATGGCGGCTTGCGCCGAATCGGTCAGCACCGGCCCCAGCTGACCATCAGAGCAAAGCAACTTCTTCACCATTAATCCGGCGCAAAGCGCATCTTCGAGTGAAAACAACCGATCAGTACCGGCACAGATAATTAAAACATCCTTATGATATTGTTCGGCTTTCCTGCACACAGCACTGGCATTGACAAACGCCCCAATCAGCGTATGCTGTGCACCTTCCGTAGCTTTAACCGCAACAGTGCCGTTCGTTGTCGTCATAATAATAGTCTGACCCGCGACCTTATCCACTGAAAATTCATACGGCGAATTCCCAAAATGAAAGCCATCAATTTTAATCGACTGCCGCTCACCGGCAAACAATACACGCCCCCTGTTAGCGGCCAACTTGTGAGCCTCCTCAACAGATAAGGCCGGAACAATCCTGGCGCAATTGTTTGACAGGGCAGCAACCATGCTGGTTGTGGCCCGAAATATATCTAAAACGATACAAACTGTGTCCCTAATATCTATATCTTGTATATCCCTAGGCAAAAATGCAACATCAATTTTCATTGGCTTAGCTCCTTTAATCCTTCAAATCCTGGCGCAGGGCAAATCTACGAATTGCTTCTGCAACTCCGTCCTCGTCATTACGCAGCGTGACTGCCTGTGCTACCGCCTTCACCCGCTCTGCGGCATTGCCCATGGCGACGCCCCAGCCCGCATATTCAATCATATCAAGATCGTTGAGCGAGTCCCCGACAGCCATCACTTGCTCACGAGTGATGCCGAGCTTTGCTGCTAAAAATCGCAAGGCTTGGCCCTTGTTAACACTGGGATGGGCCATTTCAAGATAATTGGCCTTTGACTTAGTTATATATAGCCGATCGCCAAACTGTTCTGCTACAACTTGCCATATTACCTCAAGCTCGGCCGGTTCACCAATTGTCAGCAGTTTAGTCGGCGCTTTCGGGGGGGCGTACAACGCAGCCCCGATGGCCTCGGCCTTTACATCAATTATCTTTTCATAACAACGGACTTTATCATTAATTTTTTCAACACACAACACATCGTCAATATAGGATTGAACATACCAGCCGCGGCTTTTAAAAAGTTCAAGCACACCACGAGCAGTTTCTAATTCAATCGGCTGTTCATACAGAACTTCTTCGGAAAGACAAGATTTAATCAAGGCCCCATTGTACGTGATAATCGGCACATCAATCTTTAACTGCCGGGCGAACCTAACGGCTGACTGATACATCCGTCCTGTCGCCACTGTCACAGTAACGCCTTGCGCTACCGCCTGGCGGATTATCTCCCTTGTGTGCGGTGAAACCTGATTGCTTTTATCAAGCAGCGTATCATCTAAGTCTACGGCAACCAATTTAATGTCCATGTTAACCTCCGTTAATGTAAAATATTCTACTATTTCCCCTTATGGCCTTTTGCCTTGAACATTCAAAAAAAAGAGAATCTTGCCCTGCGGCAAAATTCTCGCTAACGGTCACGAATTACCTTTGACAGGGTAGAACTGCAAACCGTTATCAGCAGCACTCCGGCCAGGGGCGCCATAACACTGGATATTTGAAAACCAGGCAGCGCCTTAAACACCATGAGCGGAGCAGCAAGATTTGTAAAAAAAGTTATTCCGCCCACCGTCAACCAGTCAAACGGCATCGACGCCAGTGTTAAAAGCGGTCTGACCGCCGCGTTAGCCAACCCGACGATAGCCGCGCCAGCCAAGGTGCTGCCTAAGGTATCAACAAAAATCCCCGGCAGTTCAACAATGGCAAAAAACAGCACAACGGCATTAATAATAATGCGCAGCAAAAATCCGCACACCGCGCTTGCCTCCTTTGAAACACTAACATTGTGGAACTACAATAATATTATTATATCCTCTTGGACGAGGCACTGGCAATGCCTTTCTCCAATATAAGCAAAGCTTTTTTCATCTCAAGCCCACCGCCAAAGCCTGTTAACTTACCATTTGAACCTACAACCCGATGACAAGGTACAATAATCGGTGTCCTGTTGATATGGAGCGCCCCACCTACGGCACGGGCTGCTTTAGGGCAGCCTACATGCCCGGCGACAGCACCATAGGTGGTTATTTTCCCATAACAAAGCCCAGCCGTCAGTTTTAGAACTGCGGTTTGAAACGGCGTATAGCCCCGCCAGTCAACAGGAACAGTAAAAGGAGTGTTGAAGCCGCGAAAATACAAATTGAGTTCAAACTTGAGCGCAGCGGCAGCACTCATATCGTCGTTAGGCTGAATGTCTTCCAGCCGGGTATCGATATCGCCTGCCGCCGCCTCAACAGTCAACCGGGGAAAACTAAGTTCCCACAGCCCGCTATTCGACCAAACAGCAATTATATATCCCCAGTCAGTGAGAAATGTACTATACTCGCTCGGCAGTTTCATTACCAAATAACATCCTCCGACACGGCCGCCACATCGGCTGTTCCGGTAAGCAGCATGGCCGTTCTTAACTCCCCGGCAAGCTTGTTCAACACCAGAGCTACACCTTCAGCCCCGCCGCCTACAGCTCCAATAGCCAATGGCCGACCGATTAATACAGCATCCGCTCCCAGCGCTAGCATTTTTAATACATCAACACCACTCCGAATACCGCCATCAGCCAATATCGTTATTTTACCCTTAACAAGCTCGGCAATATGCGGTAAAACTTCGGCTGTTCCCGGTGTCGCATCAAGCGCACGACCGCCATGATTGGAAACCACAATAGCATCGACGCCAGCAGCAGCACACAATGCAGCCTCATCAGGCATCATAATTCCCTTTACAATAAACGGAATTGTGGTGTTCTTTTTGATATATTCTAAATCAGCCTGTGTCTTTGGTCCAACAGGCTGACCCGCATTCGTCATATTCACAAGCGCTGCGGCATCAATATCAATACCAAACGCCTTGGCTCCGGCCTCGGCTGCCTTGTTGGCCAGCTCAATAATCTTATCGGTTTGGCGCGGCTTTATAATCGGAATTCCATAGCCGGCTTCAGCAGTAATTGCATTGATGCCGTCCATGTACCATTCTGCCTTGGGGCCATCACCCGTCATCCCGATTGTTCCAGCTTGACGACAGCCTGTAACAATGGCTTTCGTGTACTCACCTTCGGTTAAAGCACCCTTCATGTTGATGGAAATTCCGCCAATTGGCGCCCCTAAAATCGGCATCGCCAAATCAAGACCAAGGATCTGGCAGTTCAAAGTTGGCTGGCTTACCGCATGAACAGTGCGCAAATTAAGCCGATAGCCTGCCAAGGCTTCAAAGCTGTTTTTAAAACCAGCACCTGAACCGACTCCACCCATCCCCGGCACCTCGCCACTACAAGCAACTCCATTACAAACTGGACACACCCGACAAGAACCAGCAAACTTTTCCTTAGCAATCGCCCGCAACTCTTTATAGTCCATTTTTCTCCTCCTTGTCATAGTGAAACTAATACGTCAAATTCTCGCTGCATGAGCAGGATTCCTCTTAATCGGCAGAATATTATTATACTTTTGGTCATTGCTGCAAAAGGACCAAAACAGCTAGGCCTGTCTTCCAGAATGGCCGCTGGGAACGGGAACTAAATAATTTCCACTTTCTATTTTACTTTCCGATTTCAGCTTTCAAGTCTCTACAGTATTGTCCTTTTGTCCATTACCGCAAAAGGACCAAAACGGCTAGGCCGATCTTGCAGAAGCCTTGAAAAATCAGCATGTTACTGAAAATCCGTAAACTCGCTGCGCTCAAACAACCGGATTTTTTAACCGTAACATGCTGATTTTTCATCCTGCGGAACGTCTTCTTCCAGAATGGCCGGTAAGAACGAAATACGGGAAAGGGGTAACGGGTAAGTGATAAGTGGTGGGCGGGATACGAACGGGAAAATGATGTGCATTTATATTACAACAAAAGGACAGCTCCGAAGAGCTGTCCTTTTTATAAGCTTATCTTAAACTAATTTCATTTCAGCTAAAACGTCATTCATTTTACGAACTGCAACTGCGCTCTTAGCGAACAATTCTTGTTCTTCGGCAGTGAGTTTGTACTCAAGAATTTTTTCAATACCGTTTTTGCCAAGAACTACAGGTACGCCGATGCAGATATCTTTCTGGCCATACTCACCATCAAGCGATACCGAGCAAGTGATTACTTTCTTCTCATCGCGAACAATAGCTTCAGCTACCATTGCGCCAGCAGCACCCGGTGCATACCAGGCTGAAGTGCCGAGAAGTTTAGTCAGAGTAGCGCCACCAACCATTGTATCAGCAGCTACTTTTTGCAGAGTTTCAGCATCAAGCAGTTCAGAAACAGGTACGCCCATGTATGTTGCTAAACGAGTCAGAGGAATCATGGTAGTATCGCCATGACCACCGATTACAAGGCCTTGAACATCAGTAGGTGTGCAACCAAGCGCTTGGCTGAGATAATATCTGAAACGATTGCTGTCAAGTAAACCGCCCATGCCGATAATCCGGTTCTTCGACACGCCGCTTGATTTCAGCGCCAAGTAAGTCATTGTATCCATTGGATTACTGATAATAACAAAAATAGCCTCTGGAGAATATTTGAGGATGCTATCAACTACACCCTTAACAATACCAGCATTTACACCGATAAGTTCTTCACGAGTCATACCAGGTTTACGGGGAAGACCGGAAGTAATAATAACAACGTCCGAACCTGCAGTCTTGCTGTAGTCATTTGTGCTGCCTACAACAGTTGTGTCGAACCCGAGCATATTCGAAGTTTGCATCATATCCATCGCTTTACCTTCGGACACACCTTCTTTAATGTCCACCAAAACAACTTCACTTGCAATTTCTCTCATTGCGATAACATTCGCACAGGTAGCGCCTACATTACCGGCACCGACAACAGTAATCTTAGCCATAATAACAATGCCTCCTCTAAATTTGTAACACCTTACTATGTACCCCTTACAAGATTAAACTTTGCCAATCAATGGCAAAGTATCTCGCAACAGTACCGTCAACGGCAATTTTGTGCACATTGACGGTACTTATCTCTAATGTTATTATACCAAAATTTGTTTAAAAAATCAATAGTTGGCACTATGTATACAACAGTTCTTTCGTCCTAGTCTTCTCTCGCTTGATATTTGACCAGAACTTCATTAACGACTGAAAGTAATTTCTCACTACTAATCGGTTTTATAATGTAATGCCTAGCCCCGTTTGCAATCGCTTGGATTACAGAAGCGCGACCATTAAGCACACTAACAACAATGATATTGGCATTTGGAAACTCGGCAATAATATTCTGAACGGTATCAATACCACTGATCCCCGGCATGGTAAGGTCCATGGTAACTAAATCCGGCTTATGGACACTATACTCATGAAAAGCCTGCAGACCATCACCGGCCTCAGCGACAATTGTATGACCGGCTTTTTCTAGCATGATCCTCAGATTTTGCCTCATCATACGCGAGTCCTCCACAATCATTATGCGTGCCAAACCGCTAGCCTCCTTACATCATTAACCAGCCAGGACGCTATGGGTAATTCGTCCTAATAAAGTAGGTAATTCGCCTTTTTAAAACATTTTCCTTCTTTTAAAATAAATGTAAAAGTGCCCATCCTAAAATGAGCACTGGTGTCCAATGTATTCTTAGAGCGGCTTGTTTAGTCACATAATGGGGCAGGCTTACCGAAGTAATAGCCCTGACCGCAATCAACACCAATCTCATGCAGTATATTGGCAATCTTTTCATTCTCGACAAATTCGGCAATCGTCTTTTTCCCCAATGTATGAGTAACAGCATTCATGGCCTGTACCAACGCCAACTGTTTGGAATCAACATCGATTTTTTGCACAAACGAGCCATCAATTTTAATATAATCAACAGGTAACGCACTCAAATAAGAAAACGATGAAAATCCAATCCCAAAATCATCAAGCGCAAAGCAGCAGCCTAAATCTTTAATTCGCTTAATCCATTCTTCCGCCTGCTCCAAATCCTTAACTGCCGTTGTCTCGGTAATTTCAAAGCCAATCCGTTCAGCTGCTACACCGCTCTTTTTAATAATATGTTCAATAAAGGATAACAGCGCTTTATCACCAAGACTTGTGCCTGAAAGATTGAGAAACAATCTAATATCGTCACGACGATTTTGAAGAATCTTAATAACCGACTTAACTACCCAACGATCAATCTGCGACATAAGACCAAATCGCTCGGCAATCGGAATAAAGTGATTAGGAGGTAGTAAGGTTTCATCTTCATCGCGCAGACGAATTAGAGCTTCATAGTGCGCAATACCTTCACCAAATTTATAAACAGGCTGAAAATGAAGTTCAAAGCGCTGTTCCTTTAAACCTGCTTTAATCTTTCCAACCATTATATTAGCCTCAGAAAACTTAGCCTTATCGTTAGCCGACTCAATGACTGAAATCCTGTTTTTGCCCTCTTCTTTAGCGGCATAAAGCGCAGTTTCGGCATAGGCCATGAGGTCCTGAGTCTCCAGCGTGCCATCAATGAGAACAACGCCAACACTGATTGTCAGGTTAAGACAAACCCGCTGCGTATCAATACACAACTCACCTTCATCAAGCAGCCGCCGAAAGCGTTCGGCCACTTTAGTAGCTTTGTCAATATCAGCGTTATGTAGCAAAACGCCGAATTCATCTCCCCCCAGCCGTGCCAGAACATCCTTCTGCTCAAGATCTCTTTTAAATAAACTAACCAGACTGACCAGCAATTTATCTCCGTCAGAATGTCCGAAGGTATCATTGACAACTTTAAAATTATCTATGTCGACAAAAATAAGCGCACTGGGATGCTGCGGACTGGCGGCCGCTGACGCCTTGCAAAGGGCTTCCGTCAAAAAATAGCGGTTGGGGAGATTTGTCAGAGAATCATGAGTTTCCAAATACTCTAGCATTGCCTCAGATCGGCAGCGGTCGGCAACCTCTTGCTTGAGTTGTTCGTTAGTTTGATACAAAGCATAGGTTCGCTCGTTAACCAATTCCTCAAGCTCGTTACGGTGGCGATTCAACTCAAATTCCAGCTTCTTCCGCTCGCTGATATCAGTCAGTGTTCCACATATACAAGTCTGACGATCCTCATCGAGCGCTAACCGGGCGGATACTTCCACCCAGCAGAAGCCCCCATCTTTGTGACAATAACGGAGCTCATAGCGACAGCTTTCCAATTTTTTTTGAACCATAGACTCCAATAACCCTTGCTGTGACGCCCGGTCAGCAGGATAAACATACTCTAAGAAATGCTTCCCGATACTCTCTTCCACCGTAAAGCCTGTTATATCAGCCCAGACGGGATTGAGAAATGTCCAGCAGCCGTCTTTGTCTGTCTGAAAAACAACTTCCTGAAGATTGTTAATAATAGCCTCATGTTTTTGCCGTTCTTCTCGCAATACGTGTTTATTGGCCTGCTGTTCGGCGATTACCGTTTCAAGTTTCTTGATATAAAGCTTCGCCTCGGCAAGATCAGTAAGACCATCTATTTTCGGGCATATTTCTTTCAATCGTGCCACCCCTCGAAACTCGTTTCTTTAATATTGCAGAATTGGCGATTCAGCGCAGATAATCCTGCTGACTTCGGCAATTATCGCTATTCTAGCATGCTTTTTTGTTGGTTCCACATTTTGAAAAATAAGCCTTTGCGGTTGATCAACTCGACCAGTGAGCCGCGTTCAGCAACTTTACCCTCATGAAGCATAAGAATTTCATCAAACCCGTCCAATCCCACCAGGCGATGTGTTACAAGAATCGTTGTCCGACCAACCATTGCCATTTTTATGTCAGCCATAACAGCCCGCTCGGTGACAGGATCAAGACCAGCAGTCGGCTCATCTAAGACTAAGATGGGCGCATCTTTTAAAAGAGCCCGGGCGATTGCAACGCGCTGGCGCTGCCCCCCTGATAGGGAACGGCCATTTTCACCGACCATTGTCTCAAGCCCTGCTGGCAAATCGGCAATAACTGCTGTCAGGGCCGCCGCTTCAACGGCCTGATTAAATTTCTCCAAACTTCCATCCGGGTTCGCCAATAGAATGTTATCCTTGATACTGGCATTAAAAAGATAGGCTGCTTGCGGAACAACCCCCAGTAAACTACGCAGATGATCAGGCTGAAAATCCTGAAGCTGCCTTTCACCAATGGTTATCGAGCCAATCTGATAATCCCAAAACCGCACGAGAAGCGACACAATACTACTCTTACCCACACCACTTTCGCCCACAATAGCGACTCGCCGCCCCGCCCCAACCTTAAACGATACATCATCCAACACTTTCGTCTGTTCATCATAAGCAAAACCGACCTGATTGAATTCAATATCATAGTCAATAGGCAAACTTGTTGATCCTGCTTCGCTAATAGCAGGCTTTGTATCAATAACAGAAAATAATCGCCCGGCGGCCTGATAACTTTCGCGCATGTTTACATACACCATAGCCAAAGGCTGAACTGCTTCAAAACTGCTTTCCACGATCAGCACCAGCACCGCTAAATCAACGCCGCTGATCACTCCGCTCCTGACCATTGGTACCGCCAGCACCAAAACTACCCAAGCTGAAAAATGACCAATAAAGCTTCCTAGCGAATCAGCCAAAGCAGCTGCCTGCGCTGACCTTTTTTGCAGTATGCTAAGTTTCTCACCGGCTGTGCATACCTTTTGGATCTGATCATGGCTACAGCCGAAAACCGTGAGTTCAGCTGCCCCCTCAACACTATCGACAACCAGCGCCGTCAACTGCCCCTGTGCTTGGCCGACTTCCTCGGCAACTCTACCAGCAACCTGCTTGACAAGCACCGGCAATATGACGCCAGCCGCAATAAACCCAGCCAGTAACACCAGTCCGAATTTTCCGGAATACACACTGAGCCAATAAACCATCCCGGCCAGAGTTAGAACGGCCACAAACGGCGGCGCAACAACCCGCAGATAAAAAAATTGCAGCGAATCAACATCGGCTGCCATCCGGCTTAATAAGTCACCAGGACGATACAACCCCAATCCGGCAGGCGCCAACGGCTCAATAGCTTGAAAAAACTGCACCCGCAGCCTGCTCAACAGTTTGAATGTGGCATCATGGGACAAATAACGCTCACTATACCGGAAAGCTGCCCTGGCGATACCGAAAAATCGTACGCCGACAACAGCGGTAGAAATAGCCGCAATCGGCGGATGCAGCGCCGCAGTGGCAATCAAAAAAGCCGATACCCCCATGAGACCAATATTACTAAAAATTGTCACAACACTCAATAAAACGCCTGCCAGCATAGCTGGCCACACAGTAACAATAAGTTTCAATAATCTTATCATGTCACACCTCACTGGCAAAGGCGGCTAACAGGGTCGCGTACAGCCCCTTTTGTGCCAGTAATTCTGCATGGGTTCCCTGCTCAACAGCCTGTCCCTTATCAAGAACAATAATCCTGTCGGCATGCGTC
Source organism: Negativicutes bacterium (assembly GCA_028707635.1). Taxonomy (GTDB): domain Bacteria; phylum Bacillota; class Negativicutes; order JAAYSF01; family JAAYSF01; genus STF2-20. The sequence goes on along the minus strand of JAQWAQ010000029.1, from coordinate 10,708 downwards.
ACTGTTGTCAGTCGATGCGCTGCTACCAAAACCGTTCTACCAGCCATCAACCGCTCAATAGCCTGCTGGACAATTTCTTCACTATAGGGATCAAGGCTGGCGGTTGCCTCATCAAGAATAAGAAATGGCGCATCGCGCAAAAAAGCCCGGGCAATCGCCAAACGTTGACGCTGCCCGCCGCTAAGACCATGCCCGCCCTCACCTACAATGGTTTGGTAGCCGTCAGGCAACGTATCAATAAAATCATGCGCCCCTGCCGCCTGCGCCGCTGCGATAATTTCAGTCATATCTGCCGTTTGCTTGCCAAGCCTGATGTTATCCGCGATTGTACCATAAAACAAATGCGGAAACTGGGGAACATAAGCAATGTTCGCGAGCCATTCCTCCCGGTTGAGTCGATCGAGTGCCACGCCATTCACGGTAATAGCACCCGAATCAGCCTGAACAAAACCAAGCAGCAAATTGATTACCGTACTTTTTCCGGCCCCGCTCGGGCCTACCAAGGCCACCTTTGTTCCCGTCTTAATCTCAAAAGATAACCCATCAAGCGCCGCCCGGCCACCGCCTTGGTACGTATAACAGACATTATTAAACCGCGCACCGATGCCGTCCTGACAGTCTATTTTTTCATATTCATTATCGGCTTTTTCAGATGTTGCTAACGTAAGCAAGGGAAAGATACTTTCAGCCGCCGCTGTTCCAGCCATACCGGCGTGAAAATGGCTCCCTAACTGCCGCAGAGGCAGGTAGAACTCAGGAGCTAATAGCAGGAGAAAAAAAGCATTGTTAAAATCCATTTGGCCATATAATAGCCGCAACCCCACCGAAACGGCAATCAAGGCAATACTGATTGTCGTAAAAAGCTCGAGTACCAGGCTTGATAGAAACGCTATCTTCAGAACCCCAAGGGTTGTCTCACGAAAGTCCGCACTCATTCGGGCAATCACTGCAGCTTGCTCCTTACTGCGACCGAACATCTTAAGCGTAGACAAGCCCCGCAGAACATCAAGAAAATGCGCACTAAGGCGCGATAGCTTATCCCACTGCTGCTTATTCCGGCGTTCGGCCATTTGCCCAATCAAGGCCATAAAAACCGGAATAAGCGGCGCTGTAACCATCATAATAGCGGCCGATGTCATATCAAGCGGTACCGCGATACATAAAATAAAAACGGGAATCAGTACAGCAGCTGCCAATTGCGGAATATAGCGAGAAAAATAAGCCTCGAGGTTTTCAATACCCTGAACAATTGTATTGGTCAAATCACCGGCAGGCACAGCTCCCATTCGAACCGGGCCAGCTGCAAAAACCTGCTCAACAAGTTTCTTCCTGATCGCGGCTTTAATGGTAACCGCCAGAGAATGCGCCAATAAGCCTGTAATCCAGATAATAATGGCCCGACTTACTATGACGACAAGCAAAAAGGCCAGCCAATCACTCATGTCTGGCAAATCCAGGCCTTCCAAAAAAACGCCATTTATAATTTTCGTTATAAAACCGGCCTGCAGCACAGCAAACACAGCACCAGTCAGCCCTAAGCCAATCAGGGCCGCAAACCGGCTGCCTTGCCCTGACGCTTGGCGCAGTAATCTTTTATCAAGCACCGATAACAACTCCTAAAGTTGTTTAAAGGGGTGGTTTCTACACCACCCCTTTACTGACTTATTTCTTTTCGAATTCGTCTTTTCCTGCTCCACAGAGTGGGCAAACCCACTCTTCAGGAAGATCGGCAAATTTAGTGCCTGGTGCAACACCATTTTCTTCATCACCAGTTTCCTCATTATACACATACCCGCAAACTACACATTCCCATTTTTCCATTATTATTTCCTCCTTTTATTTATTGACGCATGACAGCTTACTGCCACACGACTTTTAGTATTCTAAATCCCTGGCAGTCACTCGTTTGCGGAAAGTCCAGTACGTCCAGATTTGATACGCCAAAACAACTGGAACCAGCGTAAGAGCCGCAAATGTCATGATTTTCAAGGTATAAGGAGTAGAAGACGCATTATAAATCGTCAAGCTCCACTCCGGATTAAGACTTGAAACAATAAACCGCGGGAACAGCCCCCAGAAAAATGCGATTGTTGTCAGAGCCACCGTTAAACCGCTCATCACAAACGCCCAGCCAAACCTGCGCCTTACTGTAAACAAGTAGCTTATTACAAAAGCTGCAATCGCGCCCCACAGCGCAATACCGGCTCCTGCACTTTTAAACAGGTCGGTATGACTGTATGTCATAACCACCAATGCAATACAACTAACCGCCGCCAAAACACCAAACCGGAGTGCCGCATTACGGGCTCTTTCAACAAGTGGACCTTTTTCAATCTTTAAACTCAAAAACAAGGCACCATGGAAGATGAAGAGCGTCAGAAAAGCAACGCCGCCTAGCACGGTATACGGGCTTAGTAAATCAAAGAAAGTTCCGATATAGTGCATCTTGGCATTAATCGGCACGCCCTGCAGCAGATTTGTCACCGCAACACCCCACAATAACGCAGGCAGCATACTGCCGATGAAAATCATCCAGTCCCAGGTACTGCGCCACATCGGATGGTCATCCTTGCTACGAAACTCGAAGGATACACCGCGGACAATCAACCCAACAAGCATAATAAACAGCGCCAGATAAAACCCGCTGAATAAGGTGGCATAAACCGACGGGAAGGCCGCAAACAAGGCTCCCCCAGCAGTAATCATCCAGACTTCATTGCCATCCCACACAGGCCCGATTGTATTAATAATCATGCGGCGCTCGATATCATTTTTACCAAGAAAGGGCATCAGCATACCAACGCCATAATCAAACCCTTCCAAAAAGAAGAAACCGGTAAATAACACTGTAATAAGGATAAACCACAATACGTTTAGTTCCATAATGTCGCCTCCTTAACAGGTCGATCTTGGCTGCTTACATCTGTATCAACCGGACTTTCAATCGCAAATTTATGCATCAGATAAACTGCGGCAACAATTAGCACCGCATAAATAACTGTAAACCCAATTAATGAGATCATAATACTCGAAGCCGGAACAGTCGGCGATACCGCCTGCTCAACCTTGAGCAACCCAAAGACAATCCAGGGCTGACGCCCCATCTCGGCAACAATCCAGCCGAAGGAATTAGCAATGTAAGGTACCGGAAGCGTAAATAGCGCCGCATAAAGAACAAGCCGTCGCTGTCTTTCCAGTATACCTGTATAGGCAAGTAGTGCCCCTAGAGCTGCAATGGCAATCAGCCATCCGCCCGCGCCAGCCATAATTCTAAAACTCCAGAACAAGGTTGTCACTGGTGGAATATAATCGCCAGGCCCATATTTTTGAGAGTATTCGGCCTGCAAATCATGAATTCCTTTTATCTCACCAGCGAATTTGTTATAGACCATCATACTTAAAGCACCAGGCACTTGCACTTCGGTTGTATTGACGCCATTTTTCTCATCAATGGCCGCATAGATGGAGAATGGTGCCGGGTCGGCCGTTTTCCATAAAGCCTCGACCGAAGCAAGTTTCATTGGCTGCGCTTTAGCCAGAAACTGGGCCTGCATATGACCAGTACCGCCCACGACAAACGCACTGATTAAAGCACAGGTTACGCCGATCTTAAACGATGTCTTAAACAAGCTGCTGCTACTATTTTTAAGCAAATGATAGGCACTGATAGCCATTACAAAAACGCCGCCTGTCACAAGGCCTGCAGCAACTGTATGCGGAAATTGAACAGCAACATACGGATTAGTCAGCAATGCAACAAAGTCAACCATCTCGGCTCGGCCATTTTGAAGCACATAACCTGTCGGCATTTGCATAAAAGAATTAGCAACCAAAATCCAAAACGCCGACAGATTTCCGGCCAGAGCCACAATCCAGATCGTTGCGGCGTGCATCTTCTTAGAAAGCTTTTCCCATCCGAAGATCCATAAGCCAAGAAATGTCGACTCAAGGAAGAATGCTGTTAATGCTTCCAGAGCCAACGGGGCGCCGAAGATATCACCCATAAACCGGGAATATTCCGACCAGTTCATGCCAAAGTGAAACTCCTGGACAATCCCGGTGACAACCCCCATCGAAAAATTCACCAAAAATAGCTTACCCCAGAATTTCGCCATATTTTTGTACATCTCATTACCTGTACGCACATAGATGGTCTCCATGATAGCGATTAGTACCGATAGCCCCAGTGTCAGCGGTATAAACAAAAAGTGATAAACCGAAGTAACACCAAATTGTAAACGGGCTAACAATATCTCATCCATTTTTCCCCCTCCTTTTTCGATATTCATCCGCTAAACGGTCAAAATTAACTTTCGACAATCCATCAACCATTTGAGACTGGATGACGGCCAAAGCCTGATGGACTGGACAGAGATGCCCCTCGGTCTTGTTGCAATCCTCCCCGTCTTTCAGGCAGCGGTGAATGGCAATCGGACCCTCCATAGCATTGATGACATCAAGCAAACTGATGCCAACTGCGGGCTTGCCCAAGGAATAACCACCATCAACCCCGCGGTAAGATCTTACAATACCAGCCTTAGTTAAAAAGCGAACAATTTTAAGCAGAAAGCGCGGTGGAATTTTCTCTTGATCAGCTATAGCATGGCCGTTAACAATTTCTCCTTCCGACAACATAGCCAGATTCAATACCAGTCGAAAGGCATAATCTGTCGCTACATTAAGCTGCACATAACCACCTCTCTTTAATGTATACCATACCAGTATGGTTTTGATTAGATTATAATACCAAAACTTTCCCGCTGTCAATATTTTCTTTCCATATCCCTATAACCCTAACATGTCCAGTGTTTTTCGGTCGGCAACGCCGCTGGATTTTAGACCTTTGTCATGCTGGAACCGCTTTACGGCCGTTTCGGTATCTTTATTGAAGAAACCATCAGCTCGGCCTTCAAGATAACCAAATTTCCGCAGCTTAACCTGCAACTGCACAACATCGGGCCCTGTTGTTTCAAATTTAAGCACGCGTTCTATGCGAAACAACTGACCTTCAATACGGACAGGTGTACCGACAGGCACCCACTCAAACAGCTCTTCAATATCACTATTACGGAGCCTAATGCAGCCAAGGCTGGCAAACTGGCCGATACTCCATGGCCGATTCGTACCATGAATACCGTAACCACCCCATGGCACATCAAGCGCTAAAAAGCGAGTACCCATGATATCACCCGCACGGTAGGCTTTCCAGCTCACTGTCCAGTCACCGATAGGCGTAGGTGTATTACTTCGACCAACCGCTATCCTGTATGTTTTGTATAATTTTCTATCATTATGAACCTCCAGGATACGGGATTGTACCTTGATTACAATAGAGACGCTGCCGTCTGGTTTCGCTGTCGGCTGGTTTGGCAGAGCTGCCAATTCATGCTCATCCCAATATTCAAAACCTGCAATTCCGATTAGCAGGCTTATCACTAGCAAGAAAGTAATGGCGTAGTACTTTTTGGACGGCACCGGCATCATCTCCCCTGTGTTTTGCTACAACATATGCAAAAACAGGTCAGAATATCCCACCTACTCTACTTCTCTGGCAGCCCCAAACAGGCCAGGGCAATGGAATTCAGCTTACCTTCAACGGTTTCTGCCCGCGACGTCATGACCACCGGACTGGATGCCCCTAGTACCAGACCAGCCATTTTAGCTCCGGCATAATAAATTAGCGTTTTGCCGATGGCATTGCCTGTTTCGATATTAGGCACCAGAATAAGATCAACATTTCCGGCAATCTTACTGGTAATATTTTTATGCTGAGCAGCCGCTGCGCTTACGGCTACATCAAGGGCGATCGGCCCTTCGACGATTCCGGGCGGCAGTACGCCTGTCAGGCTTAGGTCAGCCAGGGCCTTGGCATCCATTGTTGCTGGCATTCTCGGGTTAACCTGTTCATTGGCTGTCAGTACCGCAACATTAGGCTTAGCTAACCCCATGCCATTAAGCGCCAGCATCGCACTTATCAGAATATCTTGTTTTTCTGCCAGTGATGGTGCGATATTCATACCGCCATCCGTAACAAACAACAGCTTAGGCTGACCAGGGATCTCAAAAACAGCCAGGTGGCTTAACAACCGGCCATTTCGCAGGCCTTCTTCCTGGTTCAATACAGCTTTAAGAAAATCACTGCTGTTGATAAATCCTTTCATAAGCACCTGGGCCTCACCGGCGCGAACTATCGAAACAGCCTTTAAGGCGGCTTTAGCCACATCAGGCTCATCAACAATTTGAATCGCGGCAGATAACCCTGCTTGTTCAGCCAGCGGTTTAATCTGTGCAGCATTACCAACGAGAATGACTGTGGCAATACCGGAATCATAAGCCAATTTAACAGCTTCAAGCACCTCAGCATCCTGTGCCACCGCTACACTTATCACCGCCGGCCGCCGCGCCTGTGCCGCCGCAATCACTTGCTGATAATTGCAATACATTGATTCACTTCCTTTCTTAGATTTACTAATAATCCCTCGCCTGCTCCTCGCCCCGCAGGACTCTTAGCGCCCCAAGAGCCAGTGACTCAAGCTCGGCTTCACCTGGCACAACAATCACCGGCGCTAGAAACTCAACCCGACTGGTAATCGCCCGTACAATGCGCTTGGAAAAGGCAATGCCCCCTGTCAAGATAATACGATCAATGTGGCCTTCCAGTACCGCGGCCATGGAAGCAATCTCTTTGGCAGCCTGATAGGCCAGCGCATCCAGAATGATTCCAGCCTGTTCGTCACCACGTTCCGCCATGGCCTCAACCTCGCGAATATCTCTGGTTCCAAGATAGGAAAAGACTCCACCTTTGCCAAAAATGATTTTCTGTACTTCCTGTAAGGTATACCTGCCGGAATAACACAGTTTCACAAGCTGACTCAACGGCAGGCCCCCACAGCGATCAGCCGAAAAAGCACCTTCATCCTTTCCGTTACTAACATCAATCATCCGTCCGTTTTTATGAGGGGTAACCGTCACCCCTGTTCCTAGATGGGCAACAATGAAATTGACCTCCTGATAGGGACGGCCCATTTCAGTAGCTACTTTGCGAGCCACAGCCCTCATATTAAGGGCATGAACAAAACTTTGTCGCGGTAAATCGGGATGACCTGACAGCCGGGCCACCGGCTCCATTTCATCAACTGATACAGGATCAACAACGAACGCCGGAACCCCAATCCTGCCAGCCATATTATAAGCTAACACCGGCCCGAGATTGGATGCATGCTCACCCCGCTCGGCTTTTTTCATATCATCAATCATTTGCGCGTTTACGCGATAAGTGCCGCCGGCCACTGGTTTCATCAAACCGCCCCGGCCGACTACAGCTTTGACTTCTTCCCGAACTATACCGCTTTCGATCAAGGTCTCCGTAACTAAATCCATGCGATATTGGAACTGATCGAAAACACTGGGATACTGTTTTAGTATCTCAACCGAATGCTCAACCGTCTTCTTAAACAGCAGCTCCGCACCATTAAAAACTGCTATTTTGGTTGACGTTGCCCCAGGATTAATCGCAAGTATTAGCTCTCTGCCAGGATCTGCGCTCATATAGCCCTCCTCATTCTCGATTATTTCACTCGATCTTTACCAAGCGGCAACTACACTATCAGCCCGCGGCTCAGTCCCGCCTGACAAAACTCCATCCGGACTCCGCCAAATAATTTGCCCCCGTCCGAAGCCGTCCGGTTCGAGATTGATTTTTATATCATGACCTCTCCGGGCCAGTGCCGCAGCGATATGCCCAGGGAAATGCGGTTCCACTTCAATCGTCTTATTCCCTGTCCATTGCCACCTTGGAGCATCAAGCGCTGCTTGGGGATTAAGCTTAGCATCAATCGTGTTGACTGCCACCTGAACATGGCCTTGCGGCTGCATAAAAGCGCCCATAACACCGAACGGACCAATCGCCTGGCCGTCTTTAGTAAGAAAACCCGGGATAATCGTATGATAAGGCCGCTTGCCTGGTTCAAGGCAATTAAAACTCGCGGGATCAAGGGAGAAGTTACAGCCGCGATTATGCAGGCTAATACCGGTACCAGGTACAACAAGCCCTGATCCAAAGCCCATATAGTTGCTTTGAATATAGGAAACCATATTTCCTTCCCGATCCGCAGTCGCCAAATAAACCGTACCGCCTGAGCGTGGATCTCCGGCTTTCGGCTCAAGGGCCGAACCGCCGATAAGCGCCCGCCGGACTGCCGCAAACTCAGGAGACAGCAGCTGCTTAACCGTAACCTTCATCTTACTAGACTCGGCAATATACTGCAGGCCATCGGCAAAGGCCAGCTTCATTGCTTCGATCTGACGATGACAGGCCTCAACCGGATCATTGACGTCAAGCTCAAGACCATTCAAAATATTGAGAGCCATCAAAGCGACCAGCCCATGACCATTAGGCGGTATTTCCCAAATATCGTAACCACGATAATTTACTTTAATCGGCGTTACCCACTCAGGCTTGAAGGCTGCAAGGTCTTCATCCCGCAAGTAACCGCCGTATTTGGCCGAAAAGGCATTAATCTGCTCGGCAAGCTTACCGCGGTAGAAAGATTCACTCTTTGTCAGACCAATTTCTTCAAGGGTCTTAGCATGGTCAGGCAGGTAACATAGCTCGCCACTTTCCGGGGCGCGCCCGCTTGGTGCAAACGTCTCCCACCAGTGCTTAAATTCATCACCGCTGACTTTGGCATATCGTTCTACGCTCTGTTTCCAATTCTTGCTGACAACAGACGATACAGGGAAACCGTTAGCAGCATAATCAATCGCCGGTTTCAGCACCTCGCTTAACGGCAATCGACCAAACCGTTCTGACAGAACCGCCCACGCGCCTGGTACCCCCGGCACAGTGACCGGTATCCAGCCATTGACCGGCATTGTCGTATAGCCAGCCTTAGCCACCACTTCCCGTGAAATGGAACGCGGGGCAGGACCACTGGCGTTCAAACCATGCAATTCATCCTTACTCCACACCAATGCAAAAGCGTCACCGCCAATACCATTCGAGGTTGGTTCAACCACAACCAGGCAAGCCGCTGTCGCGATTGCGGCATCAATGGCATTCCCGCCCTTTTTAAGAATTTCAAGGCCGGCCTGCGCTGCCAGCGCCTGTGATGTAGCTACCATGCCGTTCCTGGCAAACGTCACCATCCGTCGTGACGGATGCGGATAATACAATGCATCAAACTTCACTGCCAACTCCCCCTTGCCTTCTTTTAAATTACTATTCTTCGAAAATTTCAAAAATCCCTGTCGCACTCACGGGAATTTAACAGGGGGTCAGGCCTTGCATAATTGCATTTCTTCACATATGCAATTATGCAAGGCCTGACCCCCTTCGAAAAAAAGCAACCGGCGCGAAGAGTCGCGCCGGTTGCTTTTAAATTTTAAAGCGGGTCACTGCTGTTTGCAGTTCATCAGCCATTTTACTTAGGCTCTGACTGGAGGCTGCAATTTCTTCCATAGCAGCCGACTGTTCTTCGGTAGCCGCTGAAACCGTCTGCGTCTGTTCAGCTGTCGCTTTACTTATTCCATCAATATCGCGTACTGATGAAACGATTTGCTGACTACCCCTGGCCATTTGTTCCACTTCACTTGATATTTCGCTCACTTGAGCTGAAATATTGTTAATATGAGTTACAACCTCGCCAAAGGCTTTACCGGCCGTATTGACAACGTCACTACCCAGACGAACTTGGCTTGTCCCCTCATGCATGGCCGTGATTGCCTGATCTGTATCCTTTTGTACTTCACTAATAAGCTCGGCTATGTGCTCGGCTGCTTCCTGCGACTGTTCGGCCAGTTTGCGTACCTCATCAGATACAACCGCAAAACCTCGGCCTAATTCTCCTGCCCGGGCGGCCTCAATGGCGGCATTCAGCGCCAGCAGATTAGTCTGTCCGGCAATACCGGAAATTGTGTCAACGATTTGACCGATTTCCTGTGACCGCTGCCCCAGTTTAGCAACTACATCTGCCGAATAAGTAACCGCTTTTTCAATATTCGCCATCTGTGTCATTGCAATATTGATTGAATCCCCACCCTGGTTAGCAGCCTGGGCCGTACTGCCTGTGGCATCAGCCACATGATTGGTCTTAGCGGCAATCTGCTGAATACCTGCCGACATTTGTTCCACAACAGCGACCGTCTGATCGACAGCCTCAAGCTGCTGTTGAGCGCCGTTAGCTACGTCGGTTATTGTTGCTGCGACTTGGTTAGCCGCCTGGGCCGACTGATCCGCACTGGCAGTAAGCTGTTCCGACGCAGCAGCAACCTGCTCTGATGACTCCAGGATTTGTTTGCTAATACTCCGGAAGCCATTTTGCATTTCCGTTAAGGCATTTGCCAATTTATTGACTTCCAAAGCACCGCTGACGTCAATCTTTTGCGTCAAGTCGCCCTCGGCCATTTTTTCCGCTGATTCAGCCAAACGCTGCAGCGGCTTCGCAATACCATTAGCAATCCTGAACGCTGTTGCAGCTGCAATCAAGAGGGCCACGAGAAGAACAGCGGCCATGGCACCAACACTTTTCATGGTATTAGAGCGAATTTCACTTGTTGGTAAATAAGTGATAACGCCCCATTTTAGCTGTTCAATGGGAGCATATGCAACAAGACTTTCCTGCCCGGCTGTTGAAACTGCCTGCATACTCCCAGCCGCTCCGCCTAGAACATGACTAACATAATCTAAATTGGCGATATTCTCCTTTTT
>JAQWAQ010000028.1 GCA_028707635.1 Negativicutes bacterium | reverse complement strand
ACTAATTGGTTAAAATCATTCTCTAACCGCAAATACTCATCTGCGATATTTAACGCAGCCAACACTGCAACCTTGGTAGGTGAGAGATAAGCATTAGTTTTGGCTATTGCTCTCATCTTTGCATCAACTAATTCTGCAATCATTCTAACACGCTCAGCCTCAAGATCTCCCTTAAGCGCGTATGATTCGCCGTAAACTTCAACTGTTATTTTACATTGCTTATCATCCATAGTTTCACCTAATATGTCCTTACTTAATACCATTACATTCGACCTTACAGCGTCAAATCCTGCAGTAAATGTTAAAAAAGCATAACAAGGATAAGTAAGAAAAAAGACCTGCCAAAAGGCAGGTCTTTGAACGATAATTTAATAATACCCCTCTGGTTAATAGCGTATATATACGCTATTAACCAGCAAAAAGGTGTTGGATATCAAATGGATATTTTTAAGCTATTCCCTCAATTTAGCAGAGAATGTTTCTTGCAGATGTACTATAGTATTTTTAAGGAGGCCGTCTATCTCGACATCTGTTAATGTTCTATCTTGAGCCTGGAATGTAAGCGAAAAAGCCATGCTCTTTAATCCTGCAGGCACTTGCTCACCCATATAGACATCAAATAACGTGAGCGATTTCAATAATGATCCCGCACTCTTAAGGATAGCTGTCTCAACATCCACAGCAGACACCTCAATTGGCAATATAACAGCTAAATCACGGCTTACAGCTGGAAACTTAGGAAGTGGACTATAAGAGTGAATCAATTTTGCCTTTCGAGTCAAGCATTCTATATCCATTTCAAACAAATAGACTTTACGATTAATTCCAAAAGCGTCTAAAACTTTAGGATGAACCTCACCGACAATTCCTAAAATTTCACCATCTTTGTTAAGCTGGGCAGTCTTTCCCGGGTGGAGAGAGTAATGCTCACCTAAGCTAACTTCATATTCAGAAATACCGAGACGATTAAGAATAGTCTCAACCTGGCCTTTAGCGTCATAGAAATCAACACAATCGCGTCCCGAATCCCAGGAGAATTCATTTCTGTTACCTACTAAAGCCCCACAAAGCTTCAAGTGTTCATTGGGCAGCTTGTCTAGCGGCAATTTTTCCGGCCAAAAAACAGCACCCACCTCAAAAATTTTCATATCCTCATTTTTTCGAGAGAGATTATAAACAATCGTTTGGAGTAAACCTCCAGTTAAAGTTGTCCTTAAGATAGGAAAGTCATCAGTGATCGGATTCAAAATGGGAATAGCATCCCGAAGTGGGCTGTTTTCAGGGACGTTGAGTTTATCAAAAACCTGGGGATTTGAAAAACTATAAGATATAATCTCATCAAAACCCGCACCTGTCATGGTCGTCTTTACTGTATTGATAATTGATTGGGTATAATCTTGACTACCACGGTTAATATCCCCAAAAGGTGTAGTCGACGGAATTTTATTATATCCATAGACTCGGGCAATTTCTTCGGAAATGTCAGCTAGCCCACTCACGTCACCTCGCCAAGTTGGCACCGTTGTCAGAATTTTATCATTTTCTGTTTCTATCTGAAACTCTAATGATTTCATAATATCAATCATTGTAGACTTTTCCACAGATGATCCCAAGTAATTATTAATTTGTTCAGGCGTAAACGCAACCTGCTTGGGAAGCAGTATATTGGGATAGTTATCAACCACACCTTGGCAAACCTTGCAAGCCCCCATATCCTCTAAAAGTTTAGCCGCCCGATCAAGCGCTCTCATTATGTTAGCCGTATCTACACCACGTTCAAAGCGACCTGATGCTTCAGACCTTAAACCAAGCGCTCTAGACGTTCTTCTGATACTAGCACCATTGAAAGATGCGGCTTCAAGAAGTACCGTCTGCGTCCGATTTGTCACTTCAGTCGCCAAGCCACCCATTACACCCGCGATACCAACTGCCTGCATAGCATCGGCAATTACTAGCATGTCGGCAGTGAGTTCCCGTTTTTGTCCATCTAAAGTTGTTAAGCGTTCACCCGGATTCGCCTTGCGAACAATAATACTATGCTTGGCCAGTAAATTATAATCATAAGCATGCATCGGTTGTCCCATCTCAAGCATAACAAAGTTGGTAACATCAACGATGTTGCTAATCGGACGCATACCAGCAGCTTGCAGACGATGCTGCATCCATAGCGGGGATGGACCGACTTTGATATTCTGCAAAATTCTACATGCAAATCTAGAACACAAGGAAGAATCTTCAATTGTTATATTCGTTAAACGACCTATTTTTTCATCAGCAGCTTCCCGAACATTCACCATCGGTTTCTTTAAACTACCCCCGGTTAATACAGCAATTTCTCTAGCTAACCCGATCATACTGAAGCAATCGGCCCGGTTGGCAGTCAACTCAAATTCCAATACAATATCATTTAGACCAAGAACTTCTTTTATATCCAAACCAATCTTTGTATCGGCAGGCAAAATATATATTCCATCCCTAACGTCCTGAGCAATAAGCTTACTATCAATACCTAACTCGGTTGTCGAACACATCATTCCGTTAGACATAACGCCGCGCAGTTCACTTGCATTAATTTCAGCATGATTAGGCAAAGTTGCCCCCACCAAAGCCACAGGTATAATATCATTCTCCTTTATATTGGTAGCACCAGTAACAATAGTGACGACTTCTCTACCAACATCCACTTTACACACTGATAATTTATCAGCATTTGGGTGCTGGGTGACCGCAGTTATTTTTCCGGTTACAACATTTTTAATATCTTTACCGAGTTCCTCAATGGTAGCCACTGGTACTCCGGCCATTGTGAGCCTATCTGCTAATTCAGCCGGCCTTTGATCAAACTCAACATAATCTTTAAGCCAATTTATCGATGCGAGCATATTTCATCCTCCTTTAAAGATTGATAACTTTAAAACTGGCGCAAAAAACGCATATCATTCTCGTAAAATAGCCGAAGATCATCAATACCATAGGTTAGCATAGCAATACGTTCAACGCCCATCCCAAACGCAAAGCCGCTGACTTGGTTAGGATCATAACCACTCATTTCAAGCACCCGTGGATGCACCGTACCAGATCCCAATATCTCAAGCCAGCCAGTAGATGAGCAGACCCGACAACCTTGCCCACCGCACATCACACATGAGATGTCTACCTCGGCACTAGGCTCAGTAAACGGGAAAAAACTAGGTCTAAACCGAACACCTACATTACTGCCAAATATTTCATAGATAAATAATTCTAACGTACCCTTTAGATCAGAGAACCTAATGCCCTTATCTACAACAAGCCCCTCCACTTGCTGGAACATGGGCGAATGGGTAGCATCATAATCACGACGATATACTTTGCCTGGAACAATAATTCTAATCGGTTTATTAGGCTCCGTGGCTTGCAAAGTCCGCGCTTGAACAGGTGATGTATGTGTGCGCAGTAATATGTTTTCAGTAATATAAAAGGAGTCCTGCATGTCACGGGCGGGATGATCCTTAGGCAGATTGAGAGCCTCAAAATTGAAGTAGTCAGTTTCTACTTCCGGCCCCTCCTCAACATTGAAACCCATCGACATAAATGTGTTCTTAATGCGATCCAAAGTAAGTGTCAAGGGATGTTTATGACCGATTAGTGGTTTTCGGCCAGGCAACGTCACATCAATCCTTTCTGAGGCAAGACGATGCGACAATTCAAGTGCTTTTAACGCTTCGCGTTTTGCATTGATACACTCCTCTAATTCAGTTCTGATTTCGTTGACAACTTGTCCCATTCGCGGTCGCTCACTAGGGTCTAATTGTCCTAACCCTCTCAACATGCTTGTTACTTGGCCCTTTTTGCCAAGATATTTTACTCTTATCTCGGTCAGTGTATCGATTTCAGTGATTTGTTCCAATTCCCTTAGGGCCTCTTGCCTCATAGCTTTTAATTGCGCTTCCATATATACCCCCCGCTTTACTTATATAAATAAAAAACTTCCGCCCCACCAGGGGCGAAAGCTTACTTCCGCGGTACCACCCTACTTAAGTACTCGACTTCCTTAACGCGGAAAAACGTCTGGCCTACACAGGATATTCCCCTTCAGCGCAGATGCTCGGGAGCGAACTTCTGTCAGGTGTTTTTGGACAGCTCTCAGTCTGTGACACATCCTCCCTGTAAAACCCATCCTAACATACTTTTCTCCGTCATTACATTTCAAAAAATTATTGCAAACTCAATCGCTTATACACCAAATACGCTACAATGGAACCGGTAGCCTCAAAGATTCTCCAAAAAAAATCCGCGGTCAACATTTGACCAGGCCTCCCTACTAATCTTGGAAATTCCAGGTCTTCGTAGTGGTATTATAGCATATCAACAATTCAATTACAAGATAACTGACCCCTTTGGCGAACGGCTTCGTATAAAATTACTGCCGCGGCCGCAGCTACATTTAACGACTCCGCCCTTCCAACAATTGGGATGTGAAGACGCGAATCAGAAAACGCCAATAACTCGCGACTGACTCCATTACCCTCATTACCAAATACAATAGCAGTTGAATGGGTAAAATTAGCCTTACAAAATAGCTCTGATGATTCTAACGATGTAGAAACCAACTTAATATTTCGAGTTCTTGTAAAATGAATAATTTCATCAAATGAAACATCAGTATAAACGGGCAGATGAAAAATTGATCCCATACTGGAACGTATTGTCTTTCCCGAAAACAAATCGGCACAACCTGTCGTCATAATCACAGCACTACACCCAACCGCATCTGCAGTCCGTATTAAAGTCCCAACATTTCCGGGATCTTGTACACAGTCAAGTATAGCAATCAGCGGAGTTTCCTTACAGAAGAAGCCACTAAGATTATTTATGTGTTTTTCTAATAGAAGCATTATTCCTTGCGGCTGATCAGTATCACTAATTCGCTCATATATCTTCATTGGTACTTCTAATATACGACAGCCTTCACTACCAAGTTTTACGATTATATCCTGGGCTCGCGGAGTTTTACTAAGCTGATCTGTAATGATTAAAATATGATTTTTCCAATCTGACTCCGCCGCTTCCTCAACCAGCCTTAGGCCCTCGGCACTAAAGAGGCCTAATTCATCACGCTTTTTTTTCTGTTTCAATGATGCGGCCATTTTAATTATTGGATTATTAGGGCTGGAAACAGACTCAATCACTCAAGCTCCTCCAGTCTTTGAACGCCCTCATTCCCACCCACAACAATGAGTATATCTTCTAGCATGATTTTTTCAGTAGGAAGGGGCGGCACAATTATTTCGTCTTTTCGTTTTATCGCCAAGACGTTAATCGCATATTTCGCACGAAGATTAGTTTCAAGAAGACTTTTTCCAACTAATGCTTTCGGGGCCGTGACCTCGACCATGCTCAAATCAGGCGATAAGGCAATATATTCCAAAACATTTGTAGAGACCAAATTATGAGCGACTCTTTTCCCCATATCACGTTCAGGATAAATGACCCTGTCAGCACCAATCTTCTCCAGCATCTTACCATGCAGCGCGTTTTGCGCCTTAGCAACAATGTATGGAACACCCATTTCTTTTAACTGCAAAGTAGTCAACATATTTGCCTGAATATTTTGACCAATTGCAACAACTACAACATCAAAATTGCGTATACCCAATGCCTGAAGAGAATCCTCATCAGTTGTATCAGCCTCAACAACATGAGTCACCTTATCACTAAAATCCTGTACTCGTTCCTCATTCTGATCAATCGCTAGGACTTCATACCCCATCTCATGAAGCGTTTGGGCAACACTTGAGCCAAACCTTCCCAAACCCATTACTGCAAACTGCCTCTTTCGCATAAATTCCCTCCCCCCCTAACCAATCGTAATCCTTCCATCGGGATATCTAATCGTCCCTTTGCGCTTGCGTAAAGCTAAGGCTAAAACCACCGTGACCGGTCCAACTCTGCCGGCAAACATCGTCATAATCAGCAATAATTTTCCGTAAGGTGTCAACGCTGGTGTAATTCCGGTAGACAACCCAACAGTACCAAATGCTGAAACAACCTCAAATAACAGTTTTAAAAACTCTTGTTTCTCGGTTAAGCTCATCATCATAGTAATGAAAATCACCAAAGCAGTCGAGATAAACACAAGGGAAAAAGCCTTAGATATGATACTTGAAGATATCCGTCTTCCAAAAAGTTCTGCATCATCTTTTCCAGATATATGAGCCCAAACAGCAGCAGCAACAACACTGGCTGTTGATATCTTTATACCACCACCAGTTGATGACGATGCAGCTCCGATAAACATGAGCGGGATAATAAAAAATAAAGTCGCATCTCTCAACTCGCCAATATCTACAGTGCTAAATCCAGATGATCTTGGCGCCATAGAGTGGAAATAACTAGCAAGCAGCTTACCCTTCCAAGAAAGTTCTCCAAGAGTTGCCGGATTATTAAATTCCAAGAGAAAAAAAACAGTTGACCCTCCAACAATCAAGAACAAACTTGTCGTAAGAACGACTTTCGTATGTAAAGTAAATCGAGAAAATGATCGATTGTTATATACATCTGACATGACCGTAAAGCCAATACCGCCTAAAACAACTAGCGTTGTGACCGTAAAACCCACTGTGATATCCTCTACATACGGTGCCAAACTTGCAAACCCTCCAAATAAATCAAAGCCAGCATTGCAAAATGATGATATTGCATGCCAATAACCATAATAAATCCCCTGGAGGCCAAATTCACGATACCAGTGTACTGCCAGAATAGTCCCGCCAATGAACTCTATTAGCAATGTTATCTTAATTATATATTGTGTCAGACGAACAACACCAGCCACAGTTAACTGATTGAGAGCTTCTTGCATGATGAGACGTTCACGGAACTGAATTTTCTTGCGCATAAGCAATGCCATCAGCGTTGCCATTGTCATGATACCTAAACCACCCGCCTGGATGAGCACAATAATAATCATTTGACCAAATATAGAAAAATATGTTCCAGTATCAACGACAACGAACCCTGTAACACACACTGCCGATGTCGCAGTAAAAAGAGCATCAATGAAGCCTAGCCTTTCGCCAGTCACCGATGCTGCGGGCAACATGAGCAAAATAGCCCCAAAAAGAATTAACCCGGCAAAGCCGAGTACAAGAATTTGATATGGCGTGAGTTTCCATTGCGATATATCTAGCAAGTTAGAAAACTCCGGCTGCGATTTCAATGTTATTCACCCCAGTATAATATTCACCATTACGATTATAATCATTCCTTCCGGGACTGTCTATAGTTTTAAGTAAAATAAAGCCTGCCTTACTCGTAGTGCAAGGCAGGTTCCATCTTTTTCTATATCGCCTTTGAAATACAATCGAAATTGAGCATATACCTTCGAACTGAATCTTTAACTCCCTTCTTAACCGCTCCCATCAGATTAATGTAGTTAGTTCCATTCGATGCCTTGGCAAATTCAGCTTTTAATCTTTCAACCGCAGCTGAAGACATGTCAGTTGCAATATTGATCTTACAGATTCCTGACTGAATGGAATTTCGAAAATCATCTCTATTAAGCTTCGATCCACCATGCATAACTAGCGGAACATCAATTTTAGTATTTAATTCATTTAGCCGAGAAAAGTTAAGTTCGGTATTGCCCTTATAAGCCCCATGACTAGTACCAACTGAAACTGCTAAAGCATCCACTTTTGTTTTATTAGCAAAATCCGCTGCGACATCTGCTTTAACAATATGCTCGTCGTTCATATCTTGAAAACACTCGTAACAGCCAACATAGCCCAATTCCCCCTCGACAGATATACCGAGAGAATGGGCTATGCGTGTAATTTCTTTAGTTCTTTTTAAATTTTCTTCGAAAGACAAATTAGATCCATCAAACATGACTGAAGTAAATCCCCAACGAATTGCTTTCATCACACCATCATAAGTATGGCCATGGTCCAAATGCAAAGCGATCGGCACTGATGCCCTTTGAGCGGCACATACCATAGCTGCACTCAAAACTTCTGCATCCGTAAATTTAAATAACCGTTCTGGAACACCCAATACTAATGGGGTTTTTAACTCTTCCGCAACTTCCACAACTGCTCCAAGCGTCTCAAAATTGAATACATTGAACCCGCCAACTGCGTATTTCCTTTTTCTTGCATCCTGAAGTAGTTCGCGCATTGTTACTAAAGCCAACTTTGAACTCCTCCTTAATTTTAAAATGCAACCTTTGCCTTTAAGACATTTTATTCTATAGTTGCACTTAAAAAACCTTTGATTTATTTTAATTTTTAAAATTATTAAAATTTTATAACTGCTTCTTAAAACTTTTCCCAAAAGCAGGATTTTTATACAAAAAAATTCCCGGGAATTAAAAATCCCGGGAATTTTTTCTAAAAGTCGTTATTGAATCTGTTCTTTTGCAGTATCTACAAGTTTGCCGAAAGCATTCATATCATTAACAGCCAAATCAGCTAACATCTTACGGTTAACTTCAACGCCTGCTTTTTTCAAGCCGTTGATTAATTGGCTGTAAGAAATACCATTGATGCGAGCGGCTGCATTAATACGAGCAATCCACAGTTTGCGGAATTCACCTTTTTTGGCACGACGGTCACGACGCGCATAATAAAGTGCCTTCATAACAGTTTCATTTGCTTTTTTAAACTGCTTGCTCTTAGCGCCTCTGTAACCTTTAGCAAGTTTTAGGATTTTTTTATGACGTCTATGTGCAGTCACGCCTGTTTTAACTCTTGGCATGTTTGTTCCCCCTATTCAGTGTTTAGAAGTTTATGCGTAAGGAAGCATCTTTACTACGCGTTTGTAGTCAGAATTGCTAACCAGTCCAGCTTTGCGCAAATTACGTTTACGAGCTGGTGATTTTTTCTCAAGAATATGGCTTTTGAAAGCCTTAGAGCGTTTAAACTCGCCAGTACCGGTTACTTTAAAACGTTTGGCAGCACTTCTACGTGTTTTGATTTTTGGCATTTTAAATCCCCTTTCTTAATTGTGCGACTTAGAAGATAAAATCATTATCATATTTTTACCTTCAAGTTTAGGGTCGCGCTCAACTGTTGCGATTTCTTTAAGTTCAGCAGCCATCTTTATCAAAAGCTGTCTACCTAATTCAGGGTGCGACAACTCGCGTCCCCGAAACATAATCGTAACTTTAACTTTATCGCCATCTTCCAAAAATCGTTCAGCATTTTTCTTCTTTACGTTGAAATCATGATCTTCGATATTGGGACGAAGTTTAACTTCTTTCACAGTTACGACTTTTTGCTTTTTCTTAGTTTCTTTTTCACGCTTCTGTTGTTCATATTTATGTTTTCCATAATCCATGATACGACAGACTGGCGGCTTAGCGGTTGGTGCAACTTCCACTAAATCAAGCTGTTGTTCAGCCGCTTGACGCAACGCATCACGGAGCGTCATTATTCCTAATTGGTCGCCTGTACTACTGGTAACCCTTACTTCTCTAGCCCGAATTTCTTCGTTAATTCTGAGATTTTCTTTGCTAATTGCGACTCACCTCCTAAGTAATTTCTGGACAAACAAAAAACGAGTGGCATAAGCCACCCGTACAATGTACCAATAACAAAAAAATACTGGTATCCATCTACCTTACTAACTGCACTAGAGCGTTGTAAGGTGAGAAGCGGATGGCTTCTACTTCAAAACAATTTACTTAATCATCTTATCACTTTCGAACACATGAGTCAAGTATTATTTCTTCTCTACTATTTCATTGGTTAAATGATTGATAAACTCACGAATTGGTTGTGTGCCAATTTCACCTTGTCCCCGCTGGCGAATAGCCACTGTTTGTGCTTCTGCTTCCTTATCACCAACAACAAGGCTATATGGAACCTTTTCCATTTGGGCCTCGCGAATTTTATAACCAATTTTCTCATTGCGATCATCAACTTCGACACGGATATCCTTATCACGCATAAGGGCTTGAATTTGACGGGCATAATCGACATGGCGGTCGGTGATTGGAAGAATCTTAACCTGAACAGGAGCAAGCCAAGTTGGAAATGCTCCGGCGTAATGTTCAATAAGAATACCAATAAACCGTTCCAAGCTGCCATAAGCCACACGATGAATCATTACAGGGCGATGTTTTTGACCATCTTCACCTACATACGTAAGATCAAACTTCTCGGGCATCATCATATCCAGCTGAATCGTTCCACATTGCCATGTCCGGCCGATGGAATCTTTTAGATGAAAATCAATCTTAGGTCCGTAAAAAGCGCCATCGCCTTCATTTACCTTGTAATCCATACCATAATCTTCAAGTGCCTCTTTTAGAGCATTCGTAGCCATTTCCCATACTTCATCCGAACCCATAGCTTTTTCCGGCCTAGTACTTAGCTCGGCATGGTATGATAGACCAAAAGTACTGTACACCTTGTTAAACAACTCAATGACGCCCTGAATCTCGTCTTTAATCTGTGACGGCAGCATAAATATATGAGCATCATCTTGAGTGAAGCTGCGTACCCTCATTAAACCGTGCAGTGCGCCTGATAATTCGTGTCTATGAACCAAACCAAGTTCGGCGGTGCGTAACGGCAAATCACGATAACTATGATGCTGTGTCCGGTAAACAAGAATACCACCCGGACAATTCATCGGCTTAACAGCATAGCCTTCATCATCAATGGTAGTAAAATACATATTTTCACGGTAATGATCCCAATGTCCAGACTGCTGCCAAAGTCGTTGATGCAAAATAATGGGTGTTTTAATCTCTTGATAACCATATTTCACATGAACTTTGCGCCAGAAATTTTCAAGCTCATTGCGGATAACCATGCCTTTGGGATGGAAGAAAGGAAATCCTGGTCCTTCCTCTTGAATGCTGAATAAATCAAGTTCACGCCCAAGTTTGCGATGATCACGTTTCGCAGCTTCTTCTAACATATTCAAATATGCATCTAAATCTGCCTTTTTCTCAAATGCAGTACCATAAACGCGCTGAAGCATTTTACGTTTTTCATCACCACGCCAGTAAGCTCCGGCCAAACTTTGGAGTTTTACTGACTTTACACGGCTAGTCGCTGGAACATGCGGCCCGGCACACAAATCAATAAATTCCCCCTGCCTGTACAATGAAATCACAACATCAGTAGGCAAATCCCTGATAAGCTCGACCTTATAAATTTCACCTTTTTCTTCAAAAAGCTTAATCGCCTCGTCACGCGACATCTCAAGTCGTTCTATTGGCAAATTTTCTTTGATAATTTTTTCCATCTCACTCTGAATCTTTTGTAAGTCTTCAGGAGTAAATACATAATTAGAATCAAAGTCGTAGTAAAAACCGTTTGTAATAGCAGGCCCGATAGCTAGTTTTACATCTTTATATAAACGCTGAACAGCTTGTGCCATTACGTGGGACGCACTATGTCTGAGGGCTTCTTTACCTTCAGGATCAGCAAAGGTAAAAAATTCAATTTTGGCATCTTCATTTAATTTATAGCGTAAATCTGCAATCTGACCATTAACCTTAGCAGCCAAAACGCTTTTTGCTAAACTACGACTAAGTGTTTCAGCAATTTCAGCCAACGACACTCCCTGCTCAAATTCACGTAATGAGCCGTCCTTTAATTCAATTTGAATTTTACTCACAGCTAATTCTCCTTTTCATCATAATTAAAAAAATAAACTCTCATCCCTAAAATAGGGACGAGAGTAACCCGCGATTCCACCCTGATTGGCCCTTAGGCCCTTCTTAATTGTGATAACGGGTATCATCCCGGCTTGGCCTACTCTGAATTCAGCGAAGCAGTTTGAAGGTGGTAACAATAGCACCGAACGTAAAAATGCTTTCAGCCTACGGCATTTTCTCTCTAAGACGCCAGTTCGCTCTGCCTTATCCTCCGCATTACTTGTCACATGATGCATTTGATAAAATATTATATTATTTCACCATCATTGTCAAGAAATATACTCCTATTAAAGCTCATGACAAACATGACACCCGTCACATAATGCCACCCTATCCTCAAAAACATTTTTAATGGTGGCTACCAAATTTTCTGAACAATCCGGATGACTACTATGCAGCATGATATGATAAGGAGCTATACTAATAAGCGACGTAATGAGTAAGTCCTCATAGTTGATTTCACTAATACTGTCAGCAACAAAACTATCAAGATATTTATTATTTACCTCATTGCCACTCGCATCAAGAATCTTATAACAGCCATGTTGCCCCAGAACGACATGAACTTCTTCAACCTTAGACTCCTGGATATCTACAAAATAGCGCAAAACACGGATAAATTCCTTGTATTCAAGGTCCATCATGTAATCATCAACAGCATTATCGACAATCTCACCTAATCGTTTTCGATAGTCTTTGAGTCTGAAATTCACAAACCCCTCTAATACTAATTCATGGTGAACATCAAGATATTCAATAATTTTTGCCATAACTTTGCTATTCCGAGTAGCTACATTAAAATCCGCAAACGCTCCAGTGCTAGTATTTAATATGTCCAAAGCACTTGCAAGAATGAGAGAACGCTCCTGATCATCGAAATAATAATATTGAGTGTCAATAATTTTTTTTAACAGCTTTTTCTCTTCCCGCCCGATGATGATTTCGGTCAGAATTTTAGCCACATAATTTTTTAACAAACTCTTAATTCGCTCATAATTACGAAAAGATAATTCGCCTTCAATTACATTACAACCTAAAAACGTATAATGTCCACGATTTATCTCATCAATTGCTACACGAAATCCCTCTTGCTTTAGTGTAGTACAATCTTGTTGCAATCTCGCCCGTATTTCATCTGTTGTTCCCGTTAAACCAACAGATAACAACTTCACGTCATCACTCCTTTCCCTCGTATAGTATATGTTCCACGATTTATTTGCATACATTATAAGCCTAGCTTGTATAACTCCCCCTTTCACCCTGACGGGAACAGGTAGAAGAAAGGAGTCTTAGAGCGGCTTGGTCATCGGATAAAAACAAATGGCAACCTCAAAGAGGTTGCCATTTTCCAGCCTAATAGTATTAAATTCGTTCTAAATTTGCCTTGATGGCGGCTAACCAATGATCCCGGCCCTTCACAATCAACTTTAAAGTTCGATTCCTTATGGTCGACACATTGAGTACATTAGGTATCACAAAGAAAGTCTTGCCAGGCGTAACTTCTGCGATGTGTGATAGCGGGACTTCCTCAACATACTTATCATGAATATCAAGCAAGTAACCCACAAACACAATTCGATTACTCGTCAGATAAAAGGCTCCGGCAAAGGCATTCCCATCACAATATAAGTTCGCATGGTCTTTTTTTATTATGCGTTCTTGTTCTACTAATGGAAAGCTATACATTACTATCGCTCCTACCACAATCTAGTTGTAATTAACTATTCGAGACTAAATATAATTTTCCTACCGCCCTAACAATTAGTTTGTCACAAATTCATGCCGATTAACTTTATCCCCTGCTAACGTATCAGCTGTCTGTCTATATGTGAAGGAAGGATTTAAAGTATCGACAAAACTTGCCAGCCAGCGCTGGTAAAACATTTTCATAACCTTATAATCAACACCTGTCCGACTCCAGTTTCTTTCCTGAAGACAAACTTCACCTTCCCAAACAAGTCTAGTCGGAGTATTCTCAACGACCGTATCACCTTGGTCACACGGCATACCGTTAAGCAGGTAGTCATTCAACGCCTTATAAAGTCCATCGATTTCAGAAACATTGTAACTACCTGCATCTTTAGCATGACGCCCACACATGATACCGTGTTCTACAAAAGCTTCCTCGATGACAGCCTTAGCCTCATCACCATGAAGATCCAAAAGCTCTTTAATTAAAGCAGCTTCTCGTGTTTCGGCAACATTGATCTGGCGTTGAAGCCACCCGTGAATATTGGATTGATCAATTAAATCCGCCAAATCACCGTCAGGCAACGGCTCACCATATGTTTGCCAAACTTGCTGTTGAAGCTCGTCAACATCAGCCCCCCACTTTTCTTCTGCCTTAATGTATATTAGCTTTTCCCGCTCAACCACACGTTTAATTTTATTATATAACCAGTAATGAATGTGTCCTAAAAATGCGCTCATCTATTGATGCCTCCATTAATTTTTCCTAAATTACTTGATTTAAAGCCACTAATAGTTTTTCTAGATCTAACCCATGAATTTCAGCAGCCTGCTTAACGGGCTCACCGGTAGACGAAGGACAACCTAGACAGCCCATACCAAACGAACGGAACACAGGTACAGTCTGGGGATATACCCTAATGATATCGCTAATGACACTATCATCGGTAATTTTATCACCAAATACTAATGTACCTTCAGTGAGACCGCCTGCTACAGGAATGATTATATCGCCAGCTTCGGACTGCCCAACCTTAGGCTCCGTTTCTTGGCTGACCTCACCGTAAAAAGTTGCAAGTACGTCGGCTTTAAATTTATCAAATCCAATTCTATCGATAAATTGTCCAATCCGCTCAATATCAGCATGCTTCTGATAATATGCAATAATGATACCGACAATTTTCAGCGCCTGCTCCTCGGTTAAGTTCTCAATTACCTGATTAGCTAACCGGGGATGAGAACCCGCACTGCCGCCCACATAAACATCCCATCCGTTCTCTGTTGCTAACAAACCAATATCTTTAACATGAACTTCCGCACAAGAATTTGGACATCCAGCAACCCCGATTTTTAAGCGAGAAGGCATTTCCTTTTTATGATAAAGCTTATCAAGTTGCATTCCTAGTTTAATACTATCTTGCTTACCTCTTTTACAAAAAACGATTCCTGGGCATATCTTCACACTGCGCACACAGTTAGCAAACCCCATGGCTGGTTGCATATCTAAGTCTTCCCATACCTTGTCAATATCCTCTGCTTTAAGCCCAGTAATCATAATTCTCTGCGCCGACGTCACCTTCATGATGCCGCCATATTTGTCAGCTACATCAGCATATCTGCGCATCAAGTCAGGCTTTATAAATCCTCCTGGTAAATGCGGTGTCACCGCATAAGTCTTCTTTCCGTCCCGCACCTTCTGTAAATTCGCTCCCTTTGGCAACATACAGACACCCCCTTGTTTTCTGTTTTTATAATACCCCATTTATGGGTTGTTACACTGTGACAAAAATCACGTTGTTTTAAAAAATTAGAATTACTTTGGCTTATTCGCATTGAATAATGCCGCAATCTCCTCATTGCTTAATTCGCGATACTGGCCAAGATCAAGCTGGATATCTAACTTTAATGGCCCCATCTTTACCCGTTTTAAATAAACAACTCTTTTCCCTACTGCAGCAAACATACGTTTTATCTGATGAAACTTTCCCTCGTAAATCGTTACTTCTATTTCAGAACAAAGTCCACTACTTAAAACAATGAGCTCACTAGGCAAGGTTCGATAACCATCGTCTAAGATGATTCCATTTCTAAAAACCTCGCAATCTTTTTCTGTTACTTCACCAGCGATTTGTGCAAAATAAGTTTTCGGAACATGCTTCTTAGGTGAAAGCAGCATATGGGCTAACTTACCATCATTCGTTAAGAGAAGCAGACCCTCGGTATCTTTATCTAACCTTCCAACTGGAAAGGGTTCAAAAGTCTTGTGTTCCGGTGCCAATAGGTCTATGACCACTTTATCTACAGCATCTTCTGTTGCAGAAATACATCCCGGCGGTTTGTTCATCATCAAATAGATATACTCGCGATATATGATCTGTTTGCCATCAACTTCAATACTATCTTTATAGGGCCATACATGGACATCGGCTTGTTTTACAACTTGTCCGTTAACATTAACTCGCCCGGCCTTCACAATTTGTTTTATTTCCTTACGTGTACCATATCCTATGTGAGCCAGTACTTTATCAAGCCGCTGACGTTCCTTTTCTCCCATTTAAAACTCACCTTTCATCGCTATCCTGCCAGCGCCAACCGGGAGGATAATCATTTTTCAAGCTATAGCCTGCACCTTTACCCCAGCCAAGTGGATAACCATCAACAGTGACCAAGTACCACCCTTTAGACCATTGCTTGCCTTCCTCCTGAATTGTTTCGCAACGCAGGTACCTGATCACCCGGTATTTATCTTGTTCATTCTGGATAGATAAGTCTAAACGTTGCACGGCGGCATTGACACCTTTTTCATCCAGTCCCATAGCAAATGCTTGACTTGGCCGAAAACGGCCTTTCTCAACCATTCCCAATAACCAGCCTGACCGTAGAACTTTCAATCCTTTCAGGGAGGGCAGACAGTTTTTTTCCCAAATAATATGCCCACTACGCTCAACAACTGAACCATCGGCAGGCAACAGCGTCTGCCATAAATCCCCATTACGCCAAACCTGCTCAGAAAATTCTTTGATGGCCTGACGGCTAACAGACGACAATGAATCCTGTTGATTAAAATTCCGGTAAACGCAGTCTTGCTCGCTCATTAACCTCGCTACCTTCGCAGCAAAGTGACCCTCTCCTTTAATTCTATGCGGCCACAACCGCACCATATTGCAAACTTCAAAACCTGGCTGTTCAGCAAGGAACTTCTCGATCTGCTCTTCATTCTCTTCTTTTGAAAAAGTACAAGTCGAATAAACTAAATTGCCGCCAGAGCGCAGCATCTCTGATGCACTCTGTAAAATTTCCGACTGCCATTTCACGTACTTTAGAACCTCCTGCTGACTCCATTCTTTGGCCATGTCCGGTTCTTTGTGAAACATTCCTTCGCCAGAACACGGAGCATCAACAAGTATTTTATCAAAAAAACGCCCAAAAACGCTGGCTATACGTGCAGGAGTTTCATTAAGCACGATGGCATTCGTCACCCCGTACCGCTCAATGTTTTTTAACAGCACCTTAGCACGATGAGGGTTGATATCATTAACAACAAGCAAACCATTACCTAACCTACCAGCAAGCTGAATAGACTTTCCCCCCGGAGCAGCACATAAATCCAGGACACAATCACCAGCTCGAACGTTAAGCAATTCGGCTGGCAACATAGCACTCGGCTCCTGGATGTAATATAATCCCGCATAATAATACGGATGCTTGCCTGGGCGCGCTTCACTCTCTTTATAATAAAATCCGTCATCACTCCATGGCACCTTATCTTCTATGAAAGACAGCATCTGTTTCAAATCATCTGCCGACACTTTGATTCGATTGGCTCTAAGACCAGCCGTCCGTGGTGCAGAGTAGCTTTGCAGAAAATCCTCAAATTCATCCTGTAAAATATCCTGTATCTTATTTAGAAATCCTTCCGGCAATTTCATAGTAAGGCATCCTTCTCATCTCTTTATAATAGTGTATCCCCAAACTTGACTGTCTATCATTTGGCCTAATTACGGTATATTTACCAATTATATCAAAAAAAGCAATAAAAGAATAATCTTTATATAAACAAAAAGCCTCATAGGTAAATACCTACAAAGCTTCAACTGTAATATCCGGCAGATATACTTATTGCCACCTGTTTTGTTTATAAAATGAAAGCTTTACTCTTCCAAACGTTGCTGGACTACATTCCAGTTGATATTACTAAAGAAGGCATCAATATAATCATTGCGTTTCAAGTCATAGTCTGGCATATATGCATGCTCCCAAACATCCATGATGAGCAGAGGTTTGCAACCCGTAGGGTGGCCGGTATCGTGTTCATTTATCCAGAAGTTGATCAATTGGCCGTTTGTTATGTCCTGGTAAAGTACTGACCAGCCGATGCCCCGCATCATACCAGTAGCTTTAAAGTCCTGCTCCCATTTATCATAACTACCAAAATCAGCTTTAATTTTTTTGATGAGCGGGCATTTGCGGCTAATGCGTCCATCGCCGCCGAGATTATCGAAATAGTATTCATGAAGACGCATACCATCGAATTCCCAACCGAGGCGTCGTTTGGGTTCGGCATATTCAGGACCGCTAGTTCTATTGGCATCCAACAACCGTTGCAATAACTCAAGTAAGATATTGTATTACGGACATAACCCTGGTACAAGGTAAAATGCATTTCTAGTAGTTTATCGCTAAATCCATCCATACCCAGCAGGTGGGAGTAGTCTTGGGGAATGTACACAGGTAATTCCTCCTTATTATTTGATATTACAGTTTATGCTGATGATCACCAAAAGGTTGGAACGAAAATGAAGTGTAGCGCTGTTCGACAGTTATCTCAAAGCGCCTATCAAATACTTAAATAAAGTGAGACTTAATTCATATAACTCCACCTGAGTCCTCATGAACCGTATCCAGGACTTAACCGCTCGCCTGTGTCCTTTAGGGTATCACTTGTAGAAGAAGGGATTCTTAGAGCGACTTGGTCATCGGATAAAATTCAATTAAGAATACAAAAAACCACAAAGGCTATCAACCCTTGTGGTTTCAACATTTATAAATGGTGGGGTTAGGCGGACTCGAACCGCAGACCTCTTCGATGTCAACGAAGCGCTCTAACCAACTGAGCTATAACCCCTTGCGCATAATATATTATATTAGGTTAACGATAATCTGTCAAGTAGTGTTTTCCTAGTATAGAATATTATTAGCGATAACCAAACGCTGTATTTGGTTTGTGCCCTCATAGATCTGCATAATCTTGGCATCTCTCATATATTTTTCGGCCATATATTCTTTAGAATATCCATAGCCGCCCATAACTTGAACTGCATCAGTGGTCACTTTCATTGCACTGTCAGAAGCATAACATTTAGCCAGT
Source organism: Negativicutes bacterium (assembly GCA_028707635.1). Classification (GTDB taxonomy): domain Bacteria; phylum Bacillota; class Negativicutes; order JAAYSF01; family JAAYSF01; genus STF2-20. The sequence continues at coordinate 4,305 of JAQWAQ010000028.1, read as the reverse complement.
GCCGATTCCTTTGTATACGGCAGGCCTTGATCTTTCAACCAGCATGCTTTATACACAAGCAACCGGGATGCCTCGATTTGCATTGCCATATCTGCTATCATTGCTTGAACAAGTTGGAAAGAACCAATCGGCTTACCAAATTGTTTGCGCTCTTTAGCGTATTTTACGCACAGATCAAATGCAGATTGAGCAATTCCTACTGATACCGCACCAACCAATGGCCGGGCCGCGTCTAAGGTTTTCATTGCAATCTTAAACCCTTCGCCCTCACGACCAATGCGGTTAGCAGCCGGAATTCGAACATCTTCAAGAATAAGTTCGCAAGTATTTGATGCGCGAATCCCCATCTTTTCTTCTTCTTTACCAACAGTAAAGCCAGGAGTACCCCGTTTTACAATAAAGGCTGTCAAACCACGGATACCAGCCGATTTGCGCGTATTCGCAAAAATGATAAATATATCAGCAAGAGCAGCATTTGTAATGAAGCACTTAGTGCCATTAAGTATGTAATCGTCCCCATCTTTAACCGCTGTAGTGGCGACTGCACCGGCATCAGAGCCAGCGCCGGGCTCTGTTAAAGCAAAGGCAGCAAGTTTCCCTTCATTAATTACTGAAAAAAACTTCTCTTTTTGTTCTTCTGTCCCCAAAAGCAGCACCGGATATCCAGCTAAAGCATTGGCAGCAATACTTGTCGCTACGCCTGCACAGCCTTTTCCCAATTCTTCATACAGCAAGGCAATGGTAATGGTATCCAATCCTGGACCATCGTATTCCTCTGGAACTACAAGGTTCAATAAACCAACTTCGTCAATCTTTTGCAATAAACCTGGGTACATTTTACCCTCTTTATCCATCTCCAAGGCAAAAGGCGTGATTTCCTTTGCCACAAACTCTTGCACCATTGTTCTCAGATCTAATTGGTCGGGGGTAATGTTAAAATCCATGCTTCTCCTCCTTATCCAGAAAGTTCTAAAAACAAGTATACATCATAATGCTTTTTTTGTTAACAAAAAGATTGGATTTTTTCAAGAAAACAGCTCACTTCAATAATAATTTTGCACCAATTGCCAGTAATACCAGTCCAAATACCTGATTAATCCCGCAAGGTACACGCTCCAAGCCGAAACCGCCAAAGTGATCAATAGCGACTGCTGTAAGAACTTGCCCAACAATAATTGCAGTGGTCGCATTGGCTACACCAACCTTAGGAATACTTGCAGCCACTAAATAAATAATGCCAACACCAAGTAGCCCCCCTAAATAGGCATACCATGGCGCTTGTGAAAGTGCCATTAAATTTCCTTTTCCCATTCTAAACACAAAAAGTAAGATAAGCAGAATAATAGTTCCTGTTATATGCACAACAAATGTAGTCTCCAGCAAACCGATGACCTTGCTTAAGGCAGTGTTTAGTGTCCCTTGGACAGCCATAAGTACTCCCGAAGTTAAGGCTAACGCCAGTGCCATCATATCTGCGGAAATGTTCAATACATACACACTCCTTATATCAAACAACTATTCAACAGAAATTAGTATAAGGCCAGGAGTGTAATTTTATACTGTTTAGCTAAAATGGTTTTTAAGCCAGTCGAGTGCTTTGTCAGTCGCCAAACTTGAATGATTAGAAAATTGATGGTCCCCTCCGTCAATGATTACTAATTGTTTGGGGTCATTTGCATAATTAAACATTGTCATTGCCTGTCCTACGGGAACTACAACATCTTGGCCGCCATGGAGGATAAGGACAGGAGACTTGATTTTTTTGATACAGGCTATAAGATCATGCTTTTTAAAGTCTTCGATAAAATCAGGCGTTATTAGTAATTTGCCGTATTCATCATTAATGTCCAGTGTCTTCCCTGCTTTTAATAACTGATAATCACTTCCTAATGACAATTGAAAAGTCTCAAACAGATTACTTGGTGTTGCCCATAAACACAATCCGGCTATATTTTGATCTTGTGCAGCAACTACTACTGCAGAGCTCCCACCCATGCTCCTACCCAAAAGAACGATAGTAGAGCAGATGGTACTCCGACAATAATCCACAATAGCACTTAACTCACTGACCTGTAATGAAAGCTTTTCTAGTGGGCTAAAGGCAAACCTGATAACGGTTAAACCAAGTTTAGATGCTCTTTGGGCTAGAGCGACAGCCCGCCCACCGCCATCCATCGAACCACGAAAGCCATGGGAAATAATAAGTGCCGTATTCAAGTCCTCACCACAAGGATGATGGATTACAACAGGCAATTTCGCATTGCCCGCAGTAATGATAAACTCTTGCAAAATTCATCCCTCCAATCATTAGAAACGCTTACGCAAAGTCCTTGGACACAGGGCGGAATCCTTAGCCATTCTTACGTCATCAAAATTGAAGAATTCCGAGGCTAAAAAAAGAAACAGGCGTTATCGCCTGCTATTCTAAAATATAAATCGTCATTCTTTGTCTACCGAATTGTAGGGCTTCACTACGACTTTCAAATGCCAAATCAATCTTATTGCCCTTTATAGCACCGCCAATGTCATCGGCGATAGCAAGTCCGTATCCTGGAATGTATACACGGGTTCCTAACGGAATTACCGAAGGATCAACCGCAATAAGCCCTTTGCGCAATAAATTACCACGATAAGTATAACCGGTCGTACCGTCATCGTAAGCGGTATAGGCAGATGCAATAACAGACAAAGCTCTACCGGATCTACTAGGATCATCATGTACTCTTGACAAGTATTGATAGGTTTCATATCCCACAACACCGTCAGCAACAAGTCCGTTGATGCGTTGGAATTCTTTAACGGCATTTAATGTCTGACGTCCAAAAATACCATCAACTGTGCCGCTTAGAAAGCCTTTCTCGCTGAGCATCGATTGAACAGCTTGAACCTTGTCCCCACGCATGCCAAATTTGACCGGATAGTCTCCAGGCGCCGCTAAGGAAACTGGAGCCAGTAGCAGCGAAAATAAAACAACTGCCACTAACAGAGAAACTTTCTTCAATTGTTCCACCTCTCTTTATGTCTGCCTCCGAGGTTAGCTGTCGGGTTAGGGTTAAAGAGAAGAAAAAGAAACAACCCTTCCGCAATCTGCGGATTCACCCCTATCTTTATATCGGTTCCCCCGTACTTATTACCATTTTTCCCATAAACAAGGCTTTAAAATGGCTATATGATTCGGCATTATATATGTATTTTACTGTAATGTGACAATTCAGTCAAGCTATGCGAATACTTGCACGATTAAATTACCTTAAATTCCCAATATTTCCAACGTTGCTTTGTTTACTACTCCAGTGGCCTCGAGTCCATTTTCGACTTGAAAAGCACGAACTGCCTCATCTGTCACTTTACCAAAAATGCCGTCCGCTCTTGCGTTAAGAAAGCCTAATTCGCGTAGTTTCATTTGCAATATAGCTACATCAGATCCTGAGTTTTGATATTTCAATACACGCTGAACTCTTATCTTCCGCCCTTCAATCCGTACAGGCGTACCGACTGGAGCCCATTCAAATAATTCTTCAACATCTTTATTTCTCATTCTAATACAACCATGACTGGCAAATTGTCCTATCGACCACGGTTTGTTTGTTCCATGAATACCGTAAATTCCCCACGGCACGTTCAATCCCATCCAACGCGTACCAAAGCCAGTTCCCCAATTATAGTCCTTCCAAACTATATTCCACTCGCCAATTGGCGTAGGTGTTTGACTCTTGCCGACAGCTATCCGATATGTCTTATATTTTTGCCCATCACTATATACATCTAAGACTCGCTGTGTCACTTTAATAACGACACTAATCTCTCCTGTCGGCTTTGTGATTGGTTGGTTTTCTATACCGGCAAGTTCCCGCTCATCAATATACTCAAATCCCAAAATGCCGCAAATAATGCTCATAATGAGCAAGAAAGCAATGCTAAAAAAAATACGAGACCGCTTAAAATCTGCTATCCGAATTATACTCACTCTTTTCCCCCCTACTAAGGACTCACAAAAATATATGTATCAGGAGTAAAAGATATTAACAAAAAAAAACCGGGGGTTCCCGGTTAATTTAAAACGTATACTTTAACATTTTGAATGCCATAATCTATTGCTTCTTGTCGATCATTAAATGCCAAATCAATTCGATTACCTTTTATTGCGCTTCCTTGATCTTCAGCAACTGCTTGACCATAGCCCTCAACCCACAATTTTGTGCCCATCGGAATAATCTTAGGGTCGACTGCCACAACACCTTTTTGGACTATCCCCCCCACATAGGTAAGATTATTCCATTTACCATTGTCGAGTGGGCCGGGAGC
>JAQWAQ010000027.1 GCA_028707635.1 Negativicutes bacterium | reverse complement strand
ATGTGTACACTCCGCGGAAGATTTAAAAAAGAACGGTATTCCTTATTGGTGGGTGATGAGGTTGAATATGATTTTTCCGGGCATCAAAAAGGAATAATTGAACAAATTTTGCCACGGCGCAGTATGCTTAAACGCCCAATGGTCGCAAATGTCGATCAAGTCATACTGACTTTCGCTGCAGTTAGTCCTGATTTGAACCCCGTTCTAATTGACCGCTTTCTAGTTCTGGCCGAATTATCAAATCTTAACATTATAATCTGTATTAATAAAATTGAGTTAGCCAACAGTGATGATCTAAGCCCAATCATCGAGCTTTATCGGCAGATTGGTTATTCCGTGGCAGCCATATCTGCAAAAAACATCTTGGGACTTGATAACCTGCAAAATTTGCTATATAACAAAATAACAGTGTTTGCTGGTCCTTCAGGAGTGGGGAAGTCCACTATCCTTAATGCATTAGAACCCGGCCTTAAACTTGTAACAGGCGAAGTCAGCAATAAGATTAAGCGCGGTAAACACACAACACGCTTTGCTCAACTGCTTCCGCTTTCCGGAGGAGGCTTTGTCGTTGACACACCAGGATTCAGTGCTACTGATTTCGCTGACATAGCAGAAAAGGACTTAATGTATTGTTTTCCAGAAATCGCCAAGCTAACTCCTGATTGCAAATACAATACATGCTTGCATTTTAAAGAACCCCAATGTGCTGTAAAGCAAGCAGTGATTGAAAAGTCAATTAGCGAACAAAGATATAACTCCTATATTCAAATACTTGAAGATATTAAGCAAAATAAGAGGGGATTCAATAATGGTTAAAGTTGCACCTTCCATTCTATCAGCTGATTTTTCTCGACTTGCTGATGAAATTCGAAAAGTTGAAAACGCAGGCGCTGATATGATTCATATTGACGTAATGGACGGTCATTTTGTTCCCAATCTGACCTTTGGACCACCTGTGGTGACGTCTATTCGCAAGATAACCAAACTACCGTTTGATGTGCATCTCATGGTTACGAATCCTGAAGATTTAATTGAACCATTCATCGCAGCAGGTGCTGATATTATTACTGTACATGCTGAAACGGCACCACATCTTCACGGGTTACTGCAAACAATAAAAGATAGAGGAGTAAAAACCGGAGTATCACTTAATCCATCAACACCACTATGTTATGTTAAAGAGGTCCTAGATAATACTGATATGGTGCTAATAATGAGTGTTAATCCAGGTTTTGGTGGTCAAAAGTTTATTCCGGCAACTATTGATAAGATCTGCCGTCTTAAACAAATGATAATCCAACGCAAACTTGAAATTGATATTGAAGTCGACGGTGGCATAAACCCAACTACTGCGACGCAAGTTATCGCTGCTGGGGCCAATGTCTTAGTGGCAGGATCAGCCGTTTATTGTGCACACGATGTTGCAGAAGCAATTCGTTCTATACGAGGGGCTTGATTATTTCTTTATATAGTGCTAACATTATATGTATACAAAATTTAATACTTTCAGCCTTTAGGGCAAGGTGAAAAAGAGCAATCTTTTAATTCCTGACCGGCGGTATAGCCCGCGAGCTTAATAGCTGATCTGGTTAAATTCCAGAGCCGACAGTATAGTCTGGATGGGAAAAGGCTGGTAAAGAGGACATTTTCATATGTACTCTTTGCCTTTTGTCGCCATCCCGAGGCTGTTGTAAGCATTGCTTAAAACAGCTTTTTTATTTTGATACTGGTTGGGGGTGATATAACTATTATGGATGAAATTTATATGAGACAAGCCTTAATAATTGCGAAAAACGCACTAGGACGAACTAGCCCCAATCCTCTCGTTGGTGCTGTTATTGTCCGAAATGGGGAAGTTGTCGGCACTGGTTGGCACCAACGGGCTGGTATGCCTCATGCTGAAATTAATGCACTAAAACAAGCAGGTGACTTGGCAAAAGATGCGACTATTTATGTGACACTTGAACCTTGTTGCTATCATGGGCGAACCGGCCCTTGCACTGAAGCATTGATTAAAGCCGGCATTAGAAGGGCTGTTGTGGCCATGACTGACCCAAATCCGGAAGTAGCCGGATGCGGGATAGCAAGCCTCCGTAGAGCTGGAATTGAAGTAATTGAAGGAGTACTTTGTACCGAGGCAGCAAAACTTAACGAAACATTTATTAAATGGATATCTACCAAGATGCCATTTGGTGTTTTAAAAACCGCAATGACAATTGATGGAAAGATTGCAACTCATACCGGTCATTCTCGGTGGATTACCGGAAACCAAGCACGGTTAATGGTTCACCAGCTCCGAAATCGCTATGACAGTATTTTAGTTGGCATCGGAACAATTTTAGCCGATAACCCGGAATTAACAACTCGCCTTCCTTACGGCGGAAAAAATCCGGTACGTATTATTGTTGACACAATGGCTCGTATACCATTATCTTCTAAAATTGTAACAGATGGTCTTGCCCGAACAATTATTGCGGTAGCCCCTGATGCGCCTCAAGACAGAATTAATGCCCTAAAAGAGAAGGGTGTTGAAGTATACTGCATTCCACGTAGCGAAAATGGCCTTGACCTACGTGAACTATTTAAGGTATTAGGCTCACAAAACATGACAAGTGTACTTATTGAGGGAGGAGCAAGTATAAACGCATCGGCCTTACAAGCTCATTTAGTGGATAAAGTCGAATGGTTTATCGCCCCAAAGATTGTTGGGGGCACGTGTGCACCCGGACCGGTTGGCGGCTCCGGCATAGCTGATTTAAATAATGCAAACCTATTGGAAGATATAAACACCAATATAATGGGGGAAGATATTTTAATAACAGCGTATTTACGCAATCGGGAGGGTCGAGATGTTTACCGGACTTGTGGAAGAATTAGGTAAGGTGAAGGCAATTGCCCGCGGCCCTAGATCAGTACGCCTGACTGTAACGGCGCAAAAGGTCTTATCTGACGTAAAATTAGGTGATAGTATTGCGGTAAGCGGCACCTGCCTTACTGTTGTTGATTATGGCGATAATTGGTTTACAGCTGATGTCATGCCGGAAACTGTTGAACGCACAGTCTTGGCCAAATTTAAAATAGGTGATGTTGTTAATTTGGAAAGAACATTGGCAGTAGGCGATCGCTTTGGGGGGCATATTGTAAGTGGTCACATTGATGGTGTTGGCCTAATTCGCAATATACAAAAAGATGATAATGCTGTTGTTGTTCAAATTGAAGCCGGACAAGAAGTAATGCGCTACATAATAAAAAAAGGATCTATCGCCATTGACGGTATAAGCCTTACTGTAGTTGACTACGGTGAAGACTGGTTTACAGTATCTCTTATACCGCATACTGCTTCTGTTACAACACTTGGAATAAAGTCGATTGGATCAATGGTTAATCTTGAGACAGATGTCATAGGTAAGTATGTTGAAAAGTTACTTAATTTAGCAACTGCGACACCGCAAAAGACTTCTAAAATTAGTGCCGAATTTTTACGTACCTACGGCTTCGATCTATAAATTAAAGCGGCTTGATTCATCGGCTAAAATAACATTTGATGAAAAGGAAAAAGATCATCTGAATGGAGGACATTATGAAATTCAATACAATACCCGAGGCTATTGAGGATATAAAAATTGGCAAAATGGTCATCGTTGTTGATGACGAAGACCGAGAAAATGAAGGCGACCTATTAATGGCTGCCGAGAAGGCAACACCTGAAGCAATTAACTTTATGGCGACATATGCTCGTGGCTTAATATGTATGCCGATAGTCGGTTCAAGGCTTGATGCGCTAAACATTGGTGCAATGGTGGAAAATAATACAGATAATCACTGCACGGCATTTACAGTATCGGTAGACGTTTGCACTACCACAACAGGAATTTCTGCCCCCGAACGTTCTGAAACAATACAAGCCATATTAGCCCCTGAAACAAAACCAGAACATTTAAGACGGCCAGGCCACATATTCCCATTACGCTACGTCGAGGGCGGTGTACTGCGTCGTGCCGGTCATACGGAAGCATCCGTAGATATGGCCAAATTAGCCGGGCTGTATCCAGCCGGTGTAATTTGTGAAATAATGAATGAAGATGGCACTATGGCCAGAATTCCGCAACTAATGGATTTTGCTGCCAGACATGATTTAAAAATTGTAACTGTTGCCGAACTAATAAAATTTCGAAAAAGAACTGAAAAATTTATTTCACGCGCAGCAGAAACAAAGCTACCCACTAAATATGGCCAATTTCAGCTTATTGCTTATGAAAACTCCCTTGATAAAAAATGCCATATCGCATTAATCAAGGGCGATATCAAGGGTAAAGAAGATGTACTTGTGCGTGTACATTCTGAATGTCTTACCGGTGATGTGCTTGGCTCTATGCGCTGCGATTGCGGTGAACAGTTAGCTACTGCCCTTAAGCGAATTGAAGCTGAAGGCACAGGCGTTTTACTTTACATGCGTCAAGAAGGTCGAGGCATCGGCTTAGCAAATAAAATCCGTGCCTATGCGTTACAAGATCAAGGAAAAGATACTGTAGAGGCCAATGAATTACTAGGCTTCGCCCCGGACTTAAGAGACTATGGTATTGGTGCGCAAATTTTATCGGACCTAGGTCTGACAAGCGTCCGCCTTTTGACCAACAACCCCAAAAAACGGGCTGGCCTAGAAGGATATGGTTTAACGATAACAGCGCGCGTTCCTCTTGAAATGAAAGCCAATTGTTTTAATAAACGTTATCTATCAGCTAAAAAGGCCAAACTAGGTCATATTCTTAAACAACAATACGAGGAGGCAAAATAATGGCTAAAACATTTGAAGGTCAATTAATTGCAGAAGGTCTAAAATTCGGAGTCGTAATAGCAAGATTCAATGAATTCATTACGAATAAACTATTAGGTGGAACGCTTGATGCACTAAAACGTCATGGTGCTAATGATGACGATATCGACATAGCATGGGTCCCAGGCGCATTTGAAATACCACTTGTTGCACAAAAGATGGCGTTCAGCAAAAAATATGACGCAGTCATCTGCCTTGGCACGGTAATTCGGGGTAGCACGTCTCACTATGACTATGTATGCGCCGAAGTTTCAAAAGGTGTCGCCCATGTTGGTCTAGACAGCGGGGTCCCCACCATTTTTGGCATATTAACTACTGAAACAATTGAGCAAGCAATTGAACGTGCTGGAACAAAAGCTGGAAATAAAGGTTTTGACGCTGCAATGTCAGCTATTGAGACGGCTAACCTGCTTAAAAATATTTAATTTTGTAAATTATTTCCAGGGAAATAGTAGGTGAAACATTTATGAAAATTGGAATAGTGAGTGATACTCATGGTTGCTCATCAACATGGAAAAAACTATACAACAATTTCTTTAGTGATGTTGACCTAATTATTCATGCTGGTGATGTATTGTATCATGGCCCGCGTAATAACATCCCGTCCGAATATAACCCAAAAGAGTTAGCGGAACTATTAAATTCTTGTCCAACTCCCATTATTGCGGCCTGTGGGAATTGTGATGCTGAAGTAGATAGTATGGTGCTTGATATTCCAATTCAAGCACCATATGCTTATATGCATCTGCAAAATCTCCGCATAATAGTTACTCATGGCCATAATCTTACTGAAGAGCGAAAAAAGACACTCGCTACAAAATATAAAGTCAATCTATTCATTACAGGACATACGCACATTGCTACATTAGACAAATATAAAAGCACCATTTTTCTTAATCCTGGATCTCCTGTAATGACAAAACGCCTTGATAAACGTAATACAATTGCAATATTATCTGATGAGAAGATAACAGTTTTTGATGTTAATACAAAAGAAGAATTAATATCTGAACTTTTGAATCATTAACATCTATAGGAGCGTGGGTCATGACAGATACCTTAATCCGAGCCACAGTAACCGGAGGCATACAAGCATTTGCTGCTATCACTACAGAGCTTGTTGAAGAAGCGAGACGACGGCATGACTGTTATCCTGTAGCCAGTGCCGCTTTAGGACGCACAATGACGGCAGCATTGCTATTAGCTGCAAACCTTAAAACTGAAGAAAGCATAACCATACGTATTGTTGGTGACGGTCCATTAGGTGAAACAATTGCCGATGCTTATGCGACTGGAAGCGTGCGCGGCTATGTAAGAACCCCCCATATCGACCTACCGCTTCGAGGCATGAAGCTTGATGTAGGCAAAGCAGTGGGGCAGGGAACTATTTATGTTACAAGGTTTACAGGATTAAAACAGCCATTTACCGGAAGTGCACCCTTGGTAAGCGGCGAAATAGCAGAAGACGTCACTAACTATTTAATGGTATCGGAACAAATACCATCTAGCGTAGGGCTAGGTGTTTTGGTTAACCCAGATTCAAGTGTAAAGGCAGCTGGAGGATTTATCATTCAAGTACTGCCAAATGCGGATGACGAAGCTCTTGCCCAAATTGAAAAAAATTTGAAAAACATACCGCCCGTTTCACAGATGGTTCAAGAAGGAAAGAGTGCTGCGGGCATAATCGAAGCACTGTTTGCTGGACTTCCGATTACATTCTATAATTCTATGCCACTTAACTTCAACTGCCCATGTTCTCGTGAACGAGTTAGCGGCATGCTAATTAGCTTGGGGGCTGATGAACTCACTGATATGATCAACGAAGGAAAAGCAGAAGTCTGTTGCCACTTCTGCGCGGAAAAATATCAATTTAGTAAAGACGAATTAGGGTGCCTTCTCGACATAATGGATAAAAAATAAAAACCTTGGTTCCTACCAAGGTCTAGCAAGAGAAGGATTACTTACTTCTTCAGGACAAAATAAAAAGGACTTGATATCAAGTCCTTTTTATTGTAACAACAACACATACCAATTAGATAGCACGCTGAACTTTGCCAGAACGCAAGCAACGGGTGCAAACATTAACTTTCTTAACTTCGCCTTTTACCATTGCTTTTACGCGCTGGATGTTTGGTTTCCAAGTGCGTTTTGTTTTCAAGTGGGAGTGGCTGACATTAAAGCCGCTAGTTTCACCTTTAGCGCAGATATCACAAACATTTGCCATCTATTCCACCTCCTTTAATGAAGGACAATATCCCCAAGTACAATAACATTACTATTTTAGCACATTTGACTAATATTACGCAAGTCTATAGCATAAACATTATATAAAAAGCACTATATATAAATACCAGGCAGGATTCTGAGGGTATTTATAGAATATTCAATAACAATGAAGTGGGGGAGGGGAAGAACATGATGGATAAAAACACCCCAATAATTGAGGCCCTACGGTCACATCCTGATGCTCGTGAAATTTTTATGAAACACGGAATGGGCTGTATCGGTTGCATGGGTTCAACTAATGAGACGATAGAGAACGGTGCAAAAATGCATGGAATCGATGTTGATGCCTTAGTATGTGAACTCAATAATTTAATGTGTAAAAAATAGGCAAAGAATTTCTTTGCCTATTTTTGCGAGGTGATTTTTTGCACGACCCGTGGTCAAAAAGCATCCAGTATTTAAAAGGAGTAGGTCCTTCCAAGGCAGGACTCCTTAATAAACTGGGTATATTTACTATTTATGATCTTATTGAGCATTATCCACGCCGTTATGAGGATCGCAGTATATTGAAACCAATTAATGCGTTGATCTGTGGCTCTGTAGAAACATTTCAAGCTAAAGTATTAAATATTATTGATACAAAGCCACGCCCCAATATGATTATTACTAAGGCGAGGGTACAAGATAAAACAGGTGTAGCTAACTTGGTCTGGTTCAATCAACCATATAAGAAAAAGTCTCTGAAAATTGGTATGGATCTAATTATTTCCGGTAAAGTCCAAATGAAATTTTCCCAAAGTGAGATTTTAAACCCCGAAATTGAAACAATTGACAGTAGTGACCTGATCAACACAGGCCGCATTGTTCCCATATACCCAGCAAACGAAAATATTAGTCAAAAATGGTTAAGATCATTACTATGGCAAATCCTTGGCAACGGACAAAATAAAAACGATGTTGAGATATTGCCGCAGGCAATTGTCCAGCAATATGCATTATTGGACCGATACAATGCCATCTTAAATATCCACTTTCCCCAAGACACTGACTTATTAGCCAAAGCACACCATCGTCTAGCTTTTGAAGAACTTTATCTCTTACAATGCGGTCTGTCTTACATGAAACATAAGAACAAGCACCGCTGTATTGGCATAAAGCATAGTCAAGATGGTGATTTAATAAAGAAAATCATGAGTAGCCTTCCCTTTGGACTAACCAATGACCAAAAACACGTTTTAACTGAAATCAAGACTGATATGGAAGATACTGTTGCAATGCAAAGGTTAATCCAAGGAGATGTTGGCTCGGGAAAAACCATTGTGGCTGCTCTCGCCTTAGCCAAAACAGTTGAGAACGGCTTTCAAGGGGCCATGATGGCCCCAACCGAAATCCTTAGTGAACAGCATTATGAAAGTTTAACCGCCCTTTTCAAGCCATTTGGTGTAAGAGTAGCTCTGCTTACTGGCAGACTTGCCAAACACAGGCGACAGGAAATCCTGCAAAAAATAAAACAAGGACAAGCTAATATCGTCGTTGGCACTCATGCCCTAATTCAAGATGATGTAGAATTTAACAACTTAGGACTTGTCGTAACTGACGAACAACATCGGTTTGGAGTGTTACAGCGTGCCCGTCTTCAGCAAAAAGGAGCTATGCCTGATGTACTAGTTATGACCGCTACACCAATTCCTCGGACTTTAGCCCTTACCGTCTATGGTGACTTGGATATATCAAGTATTCGGCAGCTACCTCCGGGTCGCAAGCCGATTAGAACTTTTATCCGTGACAGCGCTGCACGCAAGCGAGTTTATGAGTTTGTGTCTTCTGAAGCAGGAAAAGGCCGTCAGGCTTATGTAGTTTGCCCACTCGTTGAAGAATCAGAAAAAATCGAAGCCCAAGCCGCTGTGACAATGTATGATGAGCTTACGAGCGGCTATCTTAAAAACATTCCTTGTGGACTTATTCATGGTAAAATGAACAACAAAGATAAGGAAGCCATTATGGCTAATTTCTATAGTGGTCAACTAAAGGTTTTAATCGCGACTACGGTCATTGAAGTAGGTGTCAATGTGCCTAATGCTACAGTCATGGTGATTGAAGGCGCTGATCGATTTGGTCTTGCCCAACTGCATCAGCTACGGGGGCGAATCGGGCGTGGTGTTCATCTATCCTATTGCATTTTGATTTCAGATACCAAAAATGAAGACACCAAAGAACGATTAACCATCCTTACCAAAACGAATGATGGTTTCATGCTTGCAGAAGAAGATCTCCGTCTAAGAGGTCCAGGTCAGTTTTTCGGCACAAGACAGCATGGTATGCCTGACTTAAAAATTGCGGATATTTTAAAAGATACTAGAATACTTCTTGAAGCTAGAAAAGCTGTAGAATGGACTTTATCAACGTCTGATCGCTTTAATCTCGTTCGGCCGGCCTTAGTCAAATGGTTTGGTTCATCATATATGATGATATTCTGTCACTAAAAAAAAGAGGCGGTTTTTAACCGCCAATTATGGGAGAGGAGAAAATTTACACTACTAATGTGCACTATACACGCATGAATTATACATTAGTCAACTAAATTTTTTCAATTATTTTAAAGATTTTAGGCACACACTACAATAAAATAGTAGTGGAGGTGCTTAGATGAAAAATGCTTATCCAGATCAAATTTTGTGCAGTATAGCTGAAGAATGTCAAGAGTTTGAACATATTATTAGCGCGATGGGATACGGCTATTCTCTTTTAAACGTATCTCCCGATAATTTTACAAGAAAGTGTTCCGACTGTGTAAACTGGTTAGGCAGTTCTTGTAACATATTTCAAAGCGAGATAGGTGAATGAAGGACAACTTCAGCACTGCATTCGCAGTGCTGATTTTTTTAGCTTATAGGGTTTTAGACGTCAAGATGTTGCTTTTTAGAATAAAGTCTAATATACTCTAGTAGATTATTTCAAGAGAATTCGGGGTTGTTTATGAATAAATTACTAAGCTGGCTTTTTATTATGATATTTTTAGCGATGTTATATATTTGGCAACCGGACTTTTTTTATCAAGTCTACGCCATTATTAAACACGGTGACATCGCTGCATTAGCTGAGTACTTACGGTCCTTCGGCCATTGGACAATTGTGGCCATTATTGCATTATTTGTCATAATGACCTTCACAATCGTATTCCCCTTTATGATCTTATCAGGAGCAACTGGTATTATTTACGGCTTATTTTGGGGCACAATTATTTCGTGGGTAGGTGAAGTAGTCGGCGCGGTAGTTATGTATATATTTGCCCGTTATTTTTTCCGTAGTGCTATAGAAGGCTGGATAATAAAAAGCCCCTATCTTAAACAGGTAGATGATTACAGTGCAGCTAACGGCTTTAAGCTCTTACTATTTGCACGGCTATTGCCCCTTGCTCCCTCTGGCATAATAACTGCAGTTGCAGCTATTAGCCGGATGTCGTTTAGGAATTTCTTTTGGGCTACCTTTTTAGGTAAACTCCCGCCAGTTATAATTAAAGTCATGCTTGGGCATGATATTGTTTTCGCCAATGAGAACATGACGCGCCTAATCGCAATCATATTGCTCGTGATCTTGGTATATGTTGGCCTATGGTGGCATAAGCGAGCAAAAAAAAAATGTGGCGAGCTTGATTGAAAATATCTAATCAAAGAGTGGCTTACCCTTCATAAAATTGATAGGTTGTAAGCCGCTTTTTTATATTGATGAGACTTTATTACAGCCCTATCCGCAGAAAAAGGATTTTACGCTAAACATGAGAGTTCTATTAGAATTAAGGCATAAGAGGTAAGCAGGTGCGTAATTGAAAATCAAACTAAAACTTAAAACAAAAATTATTTTCTTGGTGATTACTGTTGTCGGAATAGTACTCTTAGTAACTAGTCTGTTGGTTTCTCGCAGTATTGCTGATGAAGTGAAGGGTGGTATGGGTCGGCAGGCTATAAGCATTGCTAGAATTGTCGCGCATTCACCGATAATCATTGAGGGCCTGACGGGTAAGCGAGACATAAGCCAAATCCAACAATATGCGAATGAGATTAAAACGCTGGCAAATGTTCAATTTATTGTCGTTCTCGATATGTCCGGGATTCGCAAATCTCATCCGCTTCCCAGGATGGTTGGGCTCCATCTAGTGGGTGGCGATGAAGTTGAGGCGATGAAAGGGAAAGAATATTTGTCGGAGGCTGTGGGAACTATGGGGTATTCCTTACGAGCCTTTACGCCTGTTTACGGTCCTGATGGCCAACAGGTAGGAGTTGTCCTAGTAGGCATCCTTATGAAGTACGTTCAAGATGCAGTACAAAAGGCACAAATGGTATTATTCGTGGCGATGGTGGTAGGCCTAGGTATTGGGATTTTAGGAGCTTTGTATTTGGCTAAAAACATTAAGTCAACGCTTTATGGCTTAGAACCAGAAATCATTGCTAAACAGCTTGAAGAGCGCAGTGTGATGCTACAATCAGTGAGGGAGGCCATCATTGCTATCGATCATACCGGAATAATTACCTTACTCAATGAGGAAAGCAAACGGATATTACTGCTTAGTGGAATTACAGCAGACCCTTTAGGCCGGCAAGTGACTGAATTTGTACCAAATATGCACTTAATGGAGATTGTCCAAACTGGAAAAATGGAACTCAACCAGGAACAGGATCTTTTTGGCATATCGGTGCTCGTAAACCGAGTCCCGCTCATAGTAAATGGGACTATTGTCGGCGCCATCGCTACCTTTCGTGACAAAACGGAAGCCAAATTATTAGCAGAAGAGCTAACAGGTGTTCGTGATTATGTTGATGCACTTCGTGCCCAGTCACATGAATTTATGAATCAACTTCATGTCATTTTAGGTATGGTTCAGCTCGAAAACTATGATTTGCTCGCATCGTACATCCATCGTATTGCTAATGAACATAAGGCCGAAGTCACACATGTTGGAAGGCGCATCCGCAATCCCGTACTTGCCGGTTTCATATTAAGCAAACTGAGTCTGGCTCGCGAAAAACATATTATGATTCAATTAGATGATAACAGTTTTTTACCACAAACTCCTAACGAAGAATTGACCCATGAGCTTGTTACCATCATCGGTAATCTGCTTGAAAATGCCTTTGAAGCTGTTTTAAACTCTCCTAAAATGGAAGTTCGGCTGTTTATCGGATATAACGCAGGCCTACTTTCGATTGAGGTAATAGACACAGGCCTTGGTATCAACCCTGATGTCGCAGACCATATTTTTGATATGGGTGTCTCTACTAAGTCCACTGAACGTGGCATTGGACTTCATCTAGTAAAGATTAGCCTCGAACGGCTTAATGGAAAAATTCGATATAACAGGCTAAATGACCAAACAATATTTCAAGTTTTAATACCCTATGAAAGTGTAGGTGAATGCACATGTTAAGAGTATTAATTGTTGAAGACGATCCGATGGTGGCCGAACTCAACCGACGCTTCTTGGAAAAATTAGACGGTTTTACTTTGTCATCCATTGTAAATAATGGAAAAGATGCCTTATCTTTTCTTGAGGATAACACTGTCGATTTAGTTTTGCTGGATGTTTTTATGCCTGGCATGAATGGACTCGAACTATTATCAGCCATACGCAGGCAACAATATGGAATCGATGTCATTTTGGTAACTGCGGCTCGCGATAAGCAGTCAGTTCAAAGTGCCTTGCGTCAGGGCGCAGTCGACTATCTGATTAAGCCCTTTGAATTTGAACGCTTCAAATCGGCTTTAACTGGCTATAAGCAACGGCTTAAGTTTATTGAACAACAAGAGCAGCTAAGTCAACCAGCACTTGATACGCAAATTTTCAATCAACTCACACCATCTGAAACAAACGAACTCCCAAAAGGTCTTGATCAGCATACAATGAGAAGGGTATGGAAATGTATTGTGAAAAACCAAGAAGATTTCACCGCAGAAACCATGGCCGAAACTGTTGGCCTATCACAAGTATCGATGCGAAAATATCTAAAATATCTGACTTCAATTGAACTTCTAACTGTCAATGTATGTTATGGCTCAATAGGGCGGCCAATTTCTAAGTACCACTATAATATTCTTAAAACTAACCCGTTCTTTATGCAGTAAAGATTGAAAGTACACTAAAGCCATTTATTTTAATTACAAAATCTTGAATAAACTTAACTAATCGGTGATCCTCATTCTGTCACGCTATAATAAGGAGAGCAATATATATTGCAATTCAAAAAATAAGACAGGAGGAAAGTATTAGTTATGATTTCATTGCAAATTGTAGTCATCTTGGGATGCTTACTACTTGGCACGCGGTATGGCGGCATGGGACTAGGACTCATTGGCGGTATAGGCCTTTTTATTCTTACTTTTGTTTTTGGTTTGCAGCCTGGTAAACCTCCAGTTGACGTCATGCTCACCATATTAGCGGTTATTGGCTGTGCCTCTGTACTACAGACAGCTGGTGGACTTAATGTCATGATGCAATTCGCAGAGCGGTTATTACGTCGGCATCCGGCTTTTATCACCATCCTTGCTCCCCTAACAACATGGTCGTTAACATTCTTATGTGGAACTGGTCATGTTGTTTATACTATGTTCCCAATTATTTACGACATCGCGATTAAACAGAACATTCGCCCAGAACGACCAATGGCCGTTGCTTCCGTCGCAGCTCAAATGGGCATTTGTGCATCACCAGTTTCAGTTGCCGTTGTATCAATGGTTTCCATGTTTGCTGCAGCCCAGGGTATAGGACATGCGATTGGTATCGTCGAATTATTATCGGTCGCAATACCGGCTTCACTGGCCGGAGTACTAGTCGCCGCCGCTTGGAGCTTGCGTCGTGGCAAATCTCTAGACAAAGATGAAGAATTTCAAGCCAAACTTAAGGATCCTGAACAATACTCATTTATCTATGGCGAATCTCAAACCCTGATAGGGCAAAAGTTCCCTAAGGAAGCTTATCGGGCGACCTTGATATTCTTTGCGGCCATTGCAGTGGTAGTTATCTTCGGCGCATTTCCAGATTTACGTCCCTCGTTTGGCCTGCCTGGAAAAATGAAGCCGCTTTCTATGAATTTGGTTATTCAAATGCTAATGCTGATGGCTGGTGCCATCATCTTAATGACATGTAAAGTAAATTCCCGTGAAATTTCTAATAGTACAGTATTCAAAGCGGGTGCTGTTGCGGTTATTTCTGTATTCGGTGTTGCATGGATGGCTGACACTTTCTTTGATGCCCATTTTCAATTACTTAAGACTACTCTTGCAGGAGTTGTTGTTAGCCAGCCATGGACCTATGCACTTGTATTGTTTCTAACTTCTAAATTAGTTAATAGTCAAGCCGCTGCGCTTGCCGCCATCGCTCCTTTAGGACTTAGTCTTGGTGTAGATCCTAAAATGATGGTTGCCTTCTTTCCCGCAGCCTATGGATATTTCGTACTCCCAACTTATCCAAGCGATCTGGCCTGTATCGGCTTTGACCGTTCAGGTACGACTCGTATTGGGAAATTTGTTATCAATCATAGTTTCCTAATGCCTGGCCTAATTGGGGTTAGCACTGGATGTCTTGTTGGCTATACTCTAGTAAAATTATTTATGTAATAAAATAAAGCGGCCTTGACCTTGCCAATATTGCAGGGCAAGGCCGTTTTTCATTCTGATTATTAAAGGAATTGAAATACATATGCCGAATTTAATGACTAATCTATAACAAGGAGGATATATCGAATGCCAATCGTTCAAATTGATATGTTAGAAGGGCGCACTGTTGACCAACGAAGAGAATTAGTAAAGCGTGTTACTGAAGCGATATCGGAAACAGCATCTTGCCCACCTAGTGCAGTAACGATCATTATTCGAGAAATAAGTAAGGAACATCTTGGTCAAGGTGGAAAACTGCGCGCTGATAGTAATTAATTAAAAAAACAGCCTATTTCAACGTGAAATGGGCTGTTTTACCATCAAAGAGGTGATTGGAAAATGCGTGTTTGTCAGTATGCCTTACTCATAGAAAACGCAATACAACAAGAAGTCATGCTACGCTTGGATAATCAGCCCACACAACTGCAGCCGCTCCTAGAGCTTGTTAACACTTTTGAAGATATGCTGATTAACATTCTTAACCAAGTAGTTAATAATACAACATTAAAAGCAGACACTTATTCTGAATTAGATGCTATTCAAATTTTACTCGAGACGAAAGGTAAGTACAAAGATACTCTATCATTAAACGATGACCTAACTTCTGATACTATGGTTGCGATGTATATGAATCTCTCAGCAATATCAAACCTGATCGAAAAATCGCTGCAGTTCTATCGTCAAGCTGCAAACAATAGTGCTTATGAGCACGATAAGCTCTACTTTAATTCGCTTGTCGAATTAAAGAAGGTTCTTAAACGGAGGATTGATTCAGTATTACGAATCGTCTACAATGCCCTGTGGTCCAAAATTGGATTTGCACCCTTTGTATTTGGAAAAGAATAGAGGATCATGCGTCCGATAAAATATTTTATGTAAATATAGCTTCTTTAAAACATCTTATTAAGAGCGTTATTCTTAAATAGGTTGCCTTGCTCAATATATCGCCGAACCATTTTCTCAGATTTATGACGAGTTTGCTGCATAATCGTGCGTTCGTCAACATCATGTTGAGCGGCACTCGTAGCAAAACCTCGTCTTAAGCTATGGCCTGCAAAATTATCGGCATTTCGACCAGCTAAAGCAGCATATTTTTTAACAATAATAGCCACTGATTTATCTGTTAAACGTCTATCGCGTATCTGCTTATATTTATTAAAAGGGCGGAAGAGGGGACCTATTTTAAGCTGTGCAATATCAAGCCAGCTTTTCAGCCCCACAACTGCACATACACTGGAATCTGTATTATAAGGAATGGCAACATATTCTCCTTGACCCTCTTGGTCACCTTTTGATTGGTGTACTAAGATAATGACACCGTCACGAGAAAAGTTTAAATCCTCTACATTAATTTTAACAAGCTCGGAACGGCGGAAGGCACCCATAAATCCTGTAAGCAGAAGTGCTTTATCCCGTATTCCAACAATATCATTAATGTCAAAGTATTGAGCTATATCCTGTAAATCTTCAAATAGTAGGGGAGCCTTGCCACGCTGAATAGTACCTTTTTCACGTTTTATTGCATCCAAAGCATTTCTGACTAAGCCGCCGCGACAGGGATTATTATCCTCATAACCGGCGGCTATATGATTTTCTGAAATTGCGCTTAGGCGCCTTGAAACCGTATTCGCTTTAGCATTGTCTGCTAAATCATTAATGTAGTTAACGATGGTTTCTGGCTCGGCTGGCAAAGACTTAAGGCTATGATATGAGCACCAGTCATAAAAATCCATCCAGTCAGCCTCATAGGCCCGTAATGTATTACTAGCTTTAGATTTTCTCATGCGGTTTTTGCTTTTTTGCGATAATTTTTCGTTATTCTCAATAAGATCATTTTTACGCAAAACGAATTCTTTATTGTCCGTAGTCATCTGAAAAGTTATCTCCTCTCCAAGAAATAGTTCTCAACTTCCGATAACTATAAATTATCGGAAGTAATAAATCTGCCGTAATTTACCATACAAGTTAAATAAACTTCCGGAAGTTTCCTAATTACCATTTTACAGGTATAATGCAGAAAAACAATACCTTTGGGACAAACATTTTTTTGAGTAAGCAAATCCCTCATGAGCTTTCTTACTAAATAAAATTATCCGCATCAATACCAAAGCTGATACTGACGCGGATAATTTTGATATTGATAACATAAACGATTCTAATAATATTAGCTGTTTGTTAATCGATTAATATCTTCTAACCTATCTGTAATCGCCTTTTGGCCCCTTTTTATACATTTTTTAGCCTGCTTAAGGTCATGAAAGTCAATGTCAGTTATTACCGGTCTGATAATAACGTCGGCATATTGCTCGGCTTTCAGAATTGTGACCTCTCGACCCATTATATCTATACATTGCATTAGAATTTCTCCGACTGTTTTTATATCAAAATTTTCCTGTCCCGAATATCCTAAGTCCACGGCTATAACGACGTCTGCACCCATATGCCTTAATATATCTGTTGGAAGATTGTTCTTCACCGCACCATCTACTAGAGTCATCCCACGATACTTTTTCGGAAAAAAGATTCCCGGTATTGAGATACTTGATCTAACCGCTTCTGTTAATAAGGTGTTGTGATAATATCTAGCATTTAGAATTGCACGACTACCTGGAACTGGTGTGGTGAAGAATACTGTATCTGCAGTATTAATATCAACAGCGGTTATTGCTATTGGGATTTGGGTATCACGCACGGTTCTATCTTTCCATAAATCAGCCAAAAACTCTTCGATTTTATCACCTTTTATCAGACCCGCTGGTAATACCGACCAAAATCTAAACATACCACTCATCATCCACTTGACCCCATGCTTAATTAAATCTGGCACTGTGACCTTTAAATCGATTAGACGCTGAATATCCACATTTTCAATGATCTTTTCCATTTGGCGGGGTGAATAGCCACATGCAAACATAGCTGCAACTATAGCTCCTGCGCTTGTACCTGAAATATAATGAATCGGGATATTATAATCGAGTAGTGCTTTTAATACACCGATATGCGCTGTCCCTCGTAATCCACCACCACTAAGAGCAAGCCCAACTGTACGATTTAACGATGTTTTTTTATTATTCATTTTAATAATCATACCCTTATCACCTCTTAGTGCTCCTATAATATGTTATGATACACTAAGCCAGTATGGTGCAATAAAATAAAAGCCGGTTGAAATGAAAAGCACATTTCAATCGGCTTACCTACCTAAGCGCCCTATACAATAATTAGGATTGATTATCGTGATTTTTTTTATTATAGATAACGACCATATTACGACAGATTTTAGCCTGATATAAAGACGAATCAGCATGATCAATTAGTTCTTCAACAGAACATGCATCGTTCGGGTAGCTAGCAACCCCAATGCTAATTGTTACGTTTCCATTCGGTTGAAGTTCCTCATTGTTAAAGCAATGATCGGCTATTGATTGGCGCAATCTTTCTGCTAAAATAACCGCTTCTTCTCCTTTAGTCTCAGGTAAAATAATAGCAAATTCTTCACCACCATACCGAACAGCAAAATCAACATCACGGCAATGGTTACTGATAATTCGGGAAATGACACGTAATGCTTCATCCCCTGCTCTATGTCCGTTCCTATCATTGTAGTTTTTAAAGTAATCTATATCCATCATGATGAGAGACAGTGGCCGTTTATACCGAAGTGCCCTTTTAAACTCTTGATCGATCATCGCTCGAAAATAACGATAATTGTAAAGCCCGGTCAAACCATCCGTAATTGCTTGCATTTCTACTGCCGCAACATGATTGGCGTGAGCAATAGTAATTGCAATTTGACTTGCAAGTGACCGCAACAAATCTAAGTCATATGTCTGCAGAGTCCTTCCATCATCCATCTCGATATTTAAAACACCAACAACTCTATCCTGCACAATTAGAGGTACTGCTACTTCACTCATGCACTTATGTCTAGATTCAATATAGCGAGGATCGTTACTAACATCCTCGACATAGATCAATTCACGACTTTGAGCAACCGTCCCCGTAATCCCCTGTCCTAAGCGAACTTTAATTGATGGATCAAACTGCCCCCGAAAAGCTGTAACTCTTAATTCATTAGTATTATCATCTAAAAGCATTATAGCCACATTACTAAATCCTAATTCTCGAGTAATACCATCTAAGATTTCCCCTAAAACTTCCCGCTCATTAACGGTCCGTTGCACAATCGACGTGATGCGATAGAGCGCAGCAACCTTTTTATGGGCCTGCTCTAGATCCATCAAATGAAAATCTAAATTAGTCATTGCAACGCAGCGCTCTCTATTAACTGACTCGTATTGCTCCGACATGGAAATAAACTCTTCTTCGATAAGTACGCTTTCAGTAACATCTTTAATAAAAACTACAACTCCATTACCATCATTAATTGGTGCAAACTCCCATTCTAAATATTCTGCAAATCCATGCGAAGTACAGTGCTTAACGCGCACGACATCAGTTAAACTTTGAGTATCTAGGCACGCAGAATAAGCACTTATAATAGTAGAAGCCGTTTCAATACCAAATACCATTTTTAAACATCGCTCGAAATTACATTGTATGCAATGCTTTAAGATAGGTCTTAATGATGAAGACATACGAATTTGAGTTATTTTGCCCTGATCATTAACAATAATAAAAGCCCCTGGAACTACGGCCATCACAGCATCAATGATTGCTAGGTGAACTAGCGGTTTTGCCATTTAATCTACCACCCTAATAATTAGCTGTATATGTTATTCGCTGATAAAGGTCATATTCCTGCCAATAAATGTAATAAAAAAAACAATGTATCCTAGATATCTAGAATACATTGTTTTTGATGTTTTAGCAATTTTTTTGAATATATTCAGCCCCACGCCGAAGTGCCTTTTCGTTTATTTCCAGCAAGGCAGGTTTTTTTGCAAACATTTTTGTAAAAGCTTTTAAAACCGATTCAAGTTCTATACACGAAGTGGCAGCAACAATCGCTCCCAGTACTACCATGTTAGTAACTTTCGCGTTGCCAAGCTCATCTGCAATATCATTTGCTGGAATTTTAAATATCTTAATATCAGTTCTTTTTGCTTCCTGATCAATCAGCGAACTATTGATAATCAGAGCACCACCTGGATGAATCACAGGTTCAAATTTATGTAGCGATGGCAAGTTCATTGCAACAACAATATTGGGCTCTGATACCATAGGGGCTCCAATCGGTTCGTCTGATACGATGACCGAACAGTAAGCCGTCCCACCACGCATCTCTGGTCCGTACGACGGTATCCATGAAACATTCTTTTCTTCAATCATACCCGCATAGGTCATAAGCTGCCCCATCAGCATAATGCCTTGTCCCCCAAAGCCTGACATAATCATTTCATGTGTCATTTTGCCACCTCCTCTGGCACTTTGAACACACCGAGCGGATAATAGGGTACCATATTCTTTTCCATCCATTCAACTGCTTCCAGCGGGCTCATTCCCCAGTTGGTAGGACATATTGATAGCACCTCTACCAATGCAAAACCTAGCCCATTTAGCTGAATCTCAAAAGCCTGCTTTATTGCCTTTTTAGCTTTTATCATGTTAACAGGATTATTTACAGCAACACGGGCAATATATTTAGCACCGTCAAGTGTTGCAAGCATTTCTGACATTTTTATAGGCATTCCGGTAAAATTAGGATTGCGTCCATAAGGTGATGTTGTCGTTACCTGATTAACAAGAGTCGTCGGTGCCATTTGGCCGCCAGTCATGCCATAAATAGCATTATTTACAAAAACAGTCGTGATTTTTTCACCACGTGCTGCTGCATGAACAATTTCAGCAGTCCCAATAGCTGCTAAGTCGCCATCCCCTTGATAAGAAAAGACTACAGCATCAGGATGCACCCGCTTAACGCCGGTAGCTGTTGCTGGTGCACGGCCATGCGCTGCTTCAATCATATCAAAATTAAAGTAATCATAACATAAAACTGAACAACCTACTGGCGCTACACCAATTGTTTTATCCTGGACATCGAGCTCATCAATTACTTCAGCAATGAGTCGGTGAATAATGCCATGATGACATCCTGGACAATAATGGGTTGAGACATCTGTTAACGATTTAGGCCTGGCAAATAGTTTTTCGGTCATTTTATTTGCCCCCCTTACCATTCATAATATTGACAATTTCTTGATATATCTCTTGAGGACTAGGCATCATACCACCGGTCCGGCCATAAAAATGTACCGGCTTGATATTACCAACTGACAATCTAACATCTTCAATCATTTGCCCAGCGCTCAATTCCAAAGTCAAAAGAGCTGATGCATTCTCTGCAGATTTAGCCAATTGCTGTTCTGGAAAAGGCCATAGTGATATTGGCCGGAACATACCGACTTTCATTCCTTC
The DNA here is from genome assembly GCA_028707635.1 of Negativicutes bacterium. Lineage (GTDB taxonomy): Bacteria > Bacillota > Negativicutes > JAAYSF01 > JAAYSF01 > STF2-20. The sequence goes on along the minus strand of JAQWAQ010000027.1, from coordinate 2,098 downwards.
CGCGCGTGCTCTTTCCATCGCAGATCTCGCAATACGAGATGTAATACCATAGGCGACAAGCACAAGTTCTGCATCTTCTGTTTTAATTTCTTCATAACGAATTTCATTTTCTTTTATCAAAGCATATTTTCTTTGTAAGTGAATATTATGCTGTTCTAAGGCTTCTGGTTGTAAGTATAAGGAGTTAATGATGTTTGGCTTACCTCGTCCTCTCATTCCTGCTGCAGCCCAAGGCTTTTTAACAAGCCCAGTATTACTTGAATGAAATTCGGCCGGCTCCATCATTTGTCCTAGCGCGCCATCTCCCAATATCATCACTGGATTGCGATATTGATCAGCCAAATCAAACGAGAGGACAGTAATATCGACAAGTTCTTGTACTGAATTCGGTGCGAGCACTATGTTATGATAGTCACCGTGACCACCGCCTTTAGTGGCCTGAAAATAATCGCCTTGAGCAGGCTGAATGCTTCCCAGCCCTGGCCCGCCGCGCATCATATTTACAATAACACAGGGAAGTTCGGCACCGGCGATATATGAGATACCTTCTTGTTTCAAGCTAATGCCTGGACTGGATGAAGATGTCATAACTCTAGCTCCAGCCCCAGCAGCTCCATAAACCATATTGATGGCTGCAACTTCACTTTCAGCTTGTAAAAAGACTCCATCAACTTTAGGCATCCGTCTCGACATATACTCTGTTAATTCTGTCTGCGGAGTAATGGGATAACCAAAATAATGGCGACACCCAGCAACTATTGCCGCTTCTCCGATGGCTTCATTGCCTTTCATCAATACTTTCTCGGCCACAGTATATCCTCCCCCATTGATCTATTTGTGAATCTCTATAACTAAGTCTGGACAAGTTTTAGCGCAAAGCAAACAACCGACACATTTTGATTCATCCGAACAAGTAGCAGGACGATAGCCTTTACTGTTAAATTTGTTAGACAGAACGACTATTCCCTTTGCACATGCCTTTGTACAAAGCCCACAACCTTTACACCTTTCTTGGTTAAACACTGGTCTCGGCATTTTTTCTCCTCCCATTCTTTTGGCATGCTGGTCGCTTAATTTGATAAGACATATAATTCACTATTCATTAAAAATTATTAATTTTTGCTATATTATAGTACTTCGTAATTCAAAAAAGAAATCCTTCAAATGTCAAAAAAATCCATAAAAAAGCACCCGTGTCTACCACGGGTGCTCATTATTGCATTACTTTGCTAATTCGATTGTACTACTGTTACCTAGTAGAGCTGCATTTCCTTCATCTGTATCAACGTGCATTTCGAGTTTATACTGATCATTTACACGGATTAGTACTTTATCAAAAACCAAGCCACGTTCGCCATCGCATTTAACCTTTACAACCTCTTTATCTTTCACACCATATAACTCTGCATCAGCAGGAGTCATATGAATGTGGCGGCATGCAACGATAACACCTTGTTCAATCTTGACTGTTCCTTGTGGACCGACAATTGTAACGCCTGCAGACCCTTGAAGATCCCCAGAATCGCGGACAGGAGGATTTAAACGTAATTTCATAGCGTCAGTCATGGATAATTCTACCTGAGTAGCCTTACGTTCTGGTCCTAAAATACGAACGTTTTTAAAAGTACTTTTTTCAGTCACTAGATCAACTGTTTCATTACAGGCAAATTGTCCTGGTTGAGACAGATCTTTTTTAACGGTGAGTTGATACCCTTTACCATACAGAATATCGAGATCTTCACGTGAAACGTGTACATGGCGTGCTGAGATACCTACTGGAATTTTCTTTTTAGACATAGCTAACACTCCTTCTGAGATATGTATTATATATTTAATTTAACTTGCTTACTCAATGATTTCCGAGAAATACACCACTGTTACTAAGTCGGTTGGTGTAAAGGTTTTCTCATAAATAGATTTTAAAAAAATGATTAAATCATCTATGTTCGTAATATCAGGGTTTTCACCTTGTAAATCCTCTTTAGTGAGCTGCGAATCTTGCTTCACTAATACTCTGTCAATAACAGCTGTAAAAATCTTTTTTCTTTGAGCAAACCTCTTTCCAACTGTGACCCATACAATATCGCATTCCAGATAC
>JAQWAQ010000143.1 GCA_028707635.1 Negativicutes bacterium | reverse complement strand
AAAAATATAAAGGTGCTATTGTACCCGCGTTTTAACAAGGAGTATTTAATATGAAGAAATTTACTAAATTAACTTCCCTCCTGCTTGTGCTAGTATTTGCTCTCGGTGTTACCGCCGGCTGCAGCAAACAAAGCACTACGGGAATAGATAAGCCTTTAAAAATCGGTGTCACTGCCGGACCTCATGCGGAAGTTATGGATATCGTTAAAAAAATTGCTGAAAAAGACGGCCTCAAGGTAGAAGTCATTGAGTTCAATGATTATATTCAGCCAAATGTGGCTTTGTTTCAAGGCGATATAGATATTAATAGTTTTCAGCATCAACCCTATCTCGATAATGTGATTAAAGACCGCAACTATGATCTCGTTTCGGTTGCCAAGACTGTTATCTTTCCAATGGGAATTTACTCTAAAAAGGTAAACGACTTATCAGCCGTTCAACCTGGCGCTGTTATCGCTATTCCTAACGACCCGACCAACGGCGGCCGCGCACTGCTGTTGTTAGAAAAAGTGGGTCTGATTAAACTCAAGCCTAATGCTGGTATTAGAGCAGCCGTAACTGACATTACTGAAAATCCTAAAAATCTTAAAATAAGAGAACTAGAAGCAGCCCAAATTCCTCGTTCTTTAGAGGACGTTGATGTTGCAGCAATCAATACGAACTATGCTATAACGGCGGGTCTTATCCCTACTAAAGACGCGATCGTATTGGAAGACCTAAACTCACCGTATGCAAACCTGATTGTTGTAAAAGAAGCTAACAAAAATAACCCTGCCGTCAAAAAACTGATTAAAGCCTATCAGTCTGACGAAGTTAAAAAGTTCATCGAAGAACACTTTAAAGGCTCTGTTTCAGCAGCCTGGTAAAAACAAAAACAGGTATAGCCCTAAGAAAAGGGTTATACCTGTTTTTATATGCGGATCAGCGATTTGTGACACCATACAGGAACACATTACTAACAGCCTTAGCTGTTTCGTCAATATCATCACTGACAAACTTTTGAAATACCATCATAACAATTACACTAAAGAGTGCATATGCAGTTTTTGTGACATCGCATTGGCGAATTTCTCCTGCCGCAATGCATTCGTTCAACACAATTTCAAGCATACCAATCGTGGATTTGAACCATATACGATATTTATCCCGTTGCTTTTCTGAAAAGTTTGAATGACCGGCTGTGCCCAACCCACGGACTTCATGCATCATCACCCGCCATAAATCAGCATTGACAACATAAAAAGCTATGTATTCCTTAATCATGCTTTCAATCTTAGGTAGCGGCGGTTCCGAAGAGTCGACGATTTGTTGGAGTGCTGTTTCAAATGGGCTACTTCGCTCCTTAATCAATGTATAAAATAACTGCTCTTTATTAACAAAATAGTTATAGACCGTACCCTTACCTGTATCTGCCAAAGCAATTATTTCGTCAACAGTAGCCTGGTGATAGCCTTTACGGGAAAAGATTTCATAGGCCGCATCAAGTATTTGCTGGCGCTTGGTCCGCGAGTCTGTATAATGTTCAGTCAGCCGAGTGTTGCCCATAATTATCCTCCCACATTCAAACACTGCTTTCGCCATGAAAGTTAGGCGAAGCCTAATTACTAGTACATTAACATTATAGAAAGCCATAAAAATACTGTCAACTAAAAAAGCGATTCTCTCACTTTACATTGTCATCGGATAGGCACTCTTTAATGATTCGCAGGGCATTCGTCATGCAAACCTTGTCAATTTGAGCACCGCTGAAACCAGCCTGCTCGAGAGCAGAAACAAGTTTCCCCATTTCGCCAAAATCTTTTATCTCAAGTTCCGGGCTAATACCGTCAAAATCAGATCCTATGGCAACTGTGTCTATTCCGCCAACAGCTGCGATGTGCTTGATGTGATGCACCATATCTTCAATACGGCTGATATCTGCCGAGCCCAGGAAGGGGCGAGCAAAATTTATGCCGATGACTCCCCCTTTCTCAGCTAACATTTTGATCATATCATCAGTTAGATTTCGCGAATGCGAAGTTACTGCTCGAGCATTCGAATGCGACGCTACAAAAGGCTTTGTCGATACTCTAGCCACATCATAAAACCCTTGGTCAGAAAGATGTGATACATCTACAATCATTCCTAATCGGTTCATTTCGCCAACTACCTCGCAGCCAAACTGTGTCAAACCCTGGCCGCGGTATTCTCCTTTGCTATTAGGAAATCCTAATTCATTAGGATAATTCCAAGTAAGGGTAATCAACCTTACCCCAAGACGATAGAAATTACGGAGATTAGCCAAATCGCCTTTTAGTACCCCACCCTCTTCAATGGTAAGGAAGGCCGATATTTTATTAGCAGCACTATTTCGCTCGACATCCTGATAATTTAACGCAAGTGCTAAATGATCACTATTTCGATCAACTTCAATATAAAAACGATCAGCCATCTTTAGACAATGTTCTAGTGGGTTTTGACAGTCTTCCATATCAACGAATAACGCGAAAAACTGGGCCAGCGATCCCCCTGCCCTGAGTTTACCAACATCTACGCTTAGCTGATTACTTTGTAAACCCACATCAGCTCCAGCTTCCATCAAACCCATAATTGTATCGCAATGCAAATCGACAAACGACATACTTTATCTCCCCTGCTTCGGTACTGTAATCTAAATATATGAATAACATGCGCCGATTATTAATATCGGCGCATGTTTGCAACCGCTTAGACTATAGTAAAAAGCAGTCTAGCGATCTAGACTGCCTTGCTCCTTTACTTAAGAGCGATCTCTTTACCAAAGTTCACACAAGCTTCTTCACCACTGTCATCAGGGTTCCAGAATAACTTTAAACCATCATTGAGAACTTCAAATTTGCTTTCCTTAAGCCATTCGGTAATGACCTTAACTGACTCACCACTCCAACCGTAGGTCCCGAAAGCGGCAGCTTTCTTATTCTTGAAGCCCAACCCTTTAATTTCTTCAAGCGCCCCGGCAACTGATGATAAAACACCCTTATTTACAGTCGGTGAACCGACGATGATGGTTTTTGATTTAAACACCTCAGCCATAATATCGGTCTTGTCACGACGCGCTGAATTATACAGTTTAACAGTTACTTTATCATCCGCCAATCGAATGCCACGAGCAATGTTCTCGGCCATCTTGCGGGTCCCGTTCCACATTGTATCATAAATAATCGTGATTTGGTTTTCTTGATAATCTGCAGCCCATTCTAAATATTTGTGGACAATCTGCAAGGGATTATCGCGCCAGATAACACCATGGCTCGGACAAATCATGCTAATTGGCAGATTCAGCGCAACTACTTCCTTAATTTTCCTATCAACCATCTTGCTGAAAGGCGTTAAGATATTAGCGTAATACTTTTGGCATTCATTAAACAACTCAGCTTGATCGACTAAATCATTATACATCAACTCTGTGGCAAGATGCTGACCAAAGCCATCATTACTGAATAAAATATTGTCTCCTGTTAAATATGTAAACATTGTATCAGGCCAGTGCAGCATCTGTGCTTCGATAAACGCCAGTTCTTTAGAACCAATATTTAAGCGGTCACCGGTTTTAACAACTTGGAAATTCCAATCTTTATGATATTGACCTTTGATAGATTTAACACCGTTGGCGGTACAATAAATAGGTGTATCAGGAATATATTTCATCAGTTCTGTCAATGCGCCGCTATGATCAACTTCACCATGATTGGCTATAATATAATCAATCTTGTTTAAATCAATCTCTTTACGCAGGTTTTGCACAAATTCCTCAGCAAACGGCAGCCACACAGTATCAATCAGCACCGTTTTTTCATCTCTTATAAGATAGGAATTATAACTAGAACCCTTGTGAGTAGAATATTCTTCACCATGAAACTTTTTTAGTTCCCAATCAATCTTTCCTACCCAGGACACAGTATCGTTAATTTTAAACGCCATTTTTCCAACCTCCATATAACAAACTATCTATAATTATTTACTTTATTATAAATAGATATTCTCTGCAAATAATACGATTCCTCTATGTTTTTAAAATTTTTCCTTGTTTTTCGTCATAATTTGCAAAAATTATTCGGATACCTCTCCCCAAGAATAACTTTAATTAATACCCTAATTATTAGTAAACCGGCAGGAACAACTTAGGGATTTGCCTAATTTAACCTTAAATATCTACTAGGGGGTCAATTATGAATATTGCCGAGCGTTTAAGTCGTTTAGGAACCGAAAATGCTTTTGAAGTACTTGCTGAAGTAAATAAATTGAAAGCAGACGGCCGCGACATTATCAGCTTTGCCATTGGCGAACCGGATTTTGATACACCGCAAAACATTAAAACGGCTTGTATTCAGGCCATTGAACAAAACTATACCCATTATGGGCCTTCGGCAGGCATCCTTCCTCTTCGGGAAGCGATTGCTGATTATGTCAGTAAAACACGTGGTATACCGGTATCGCCAAATGAGGTCGTTGTTACGCCTGGCGGCAAGCCCATTATTTATTACACTATTCATGCGCTGGTGAATCCTGGCGATGAGGTTATTTATCCCAATCCGGGATTTCCGATTTATGAATCAGTCATTAAATTTGTTGGCGGTATTCCTGTACCTGCCCCATTGCTTGAAGAGAAAGACTTTTCTTTTGATACAAAACATCTCCAAACCTTAATTACGCCAAAAACAAAGTTAATTATTCTTAACAGCCCGCAGAATCCTACCGGCGGCATGTTAAGTGACGATGACCTCAAAGCAATTGCTGAATTAGCAGTTAAACATGATTTATGGGTACTATCGGATGAAATATATAGCCGAATCCTGTACTCTGGAAAGTTTACCAGCATCAGTTCCTTACCTGACATGAAGGAGCGGACGATTATTCTCGATGGTTTTTCAAAGACCTACGCAATGACAGGATGGCGATTAGGCTACGGTGTCATGAACACTCAGCTTGCAGCCCAAATTACCCGGCTTGAGACCAACTGCGAATCATGCACCAATACCTTTATTCAATATGGCGGCATTGAGGCACTGACTGGTCCGCAAGATTTTGTCGATGCAATGGTTGCCGAATTTAGAACACGCCGCGACTTAATTGTTGCTGGCCTCAATAGCATCAAAGGGTTTTCTTGTAAAAACCCTAATGGCGCTTTTTATGTATTTCCTAATGTAACCGAAGCCTGTAAAAACCTCGGCTTTAAGAATTCAAAAGAATTGCAGCAGCACATCTTATATAATGGCGATGTTGCCGTACTTCCACGTACCGCTTTTGGGGCCAGAAACCAGGGTGAGACTGAAGAATATCTGCGGCTATCCTATGCCACATCACGCGAGAACATCATAAATGGGTTAGCAAAAATCAAGAAAGTCATTGAGGGATAGCAAAAGCGGGATTTGTCGCCAAACAGCGCAAATCCCGCTTTTTTATTGCCAAGTCATTTTAAAGATTGTCAGGCCCACCATACATATGGCCATAATAATTTTGAAAGTCATACCCAATGCTTGCCCCTTCATAACACTTATACCAACCTGTCGGGCCCGGTCGGCATCACCGGCTTTGGAATATTCTGCAATATAACTGGCCGCAAATGCTCCCAGCACCGCCCCAATGATTGAGCCGAAGATCGG
>JAQWAQ010000026.1 GCA_028707635.1 Negativicutes bacterium | reverse complement strand
ATCAATAAACTGTCACAAGAAGTTTCATTGTAATTGAAATTTGCCGTTAATAATAGGAACCCGACTTAATTCAAGCGGGTTTCTTTGTTTTAAAAATTTTCTTCTCTGGAGGGTGGCGATAGAGCAGTGTATGACAACTTCGTCACACTCTTTCGTCCGCCAACATATTATGTACTATCAAGATAGACAGAGGAGGCACAGCCATGTCCGATAACACCCACCTTGAAGATGACGATCAGCGTAAGCAACATGCACTCTGCTGCGACTCAAATGAGGTTGCCAATATAATAGCCTGCTTATGCGAACTTAAGAACACTATTGCGTGTGTATTAGAATGCTTTGACGATCACTCGAGCAGCACTAAAGAACGCATTATACTGTGTATTCTGCTTGACGAAATTCGCCGGATTGAAGCCAAGCTGGATAACCCCCTATTCGGTTTAAATGAAATCAAAAAAGAAATCATTGACATCAACAATATCATTACTAACTCAACCTTCGGCTTAAAAGAAATAAAGAATGAAATCATCGATATCAATAATGTGCTTACAAACGACTTTTTCGGCCTAAACGAAATTAAAAACGAAATCATCGAAATTAATGACCTCTTAAACAACGCCACCTTCGGTATTCCCGAGCTTAAAAACGAAATTCGGGTAATAGAAAACCGCACCGGGCGAACAGTGCGATTACTTACTAATGAAGTATTTGGTCTAAACGAAATCAAGAATGAAATTCGGGGAATTGAAAATCAGACTATACTGCTGACAAATAACATCTTCGGCTTAAACGAAATAAAAGCCGAAGTTCGCGAAATCGAAAACCGCACCGGGCGAACAATGCGATTACTAACTAATGAAGTATTTGGTCTAAACGAAATCAAAAATGAAATTCGCGGAATTGAGAACCAGACTATACTGCTGACAAATGACATTTTCGGGCTGAACGAAATAAAAAGCGAAGTTCGCGCCCTTAACCATCCTTTAACCTGTGAAAATGACAGCATCCGCATCTGCGGCTGTGAGGTCGGCGGTTCAGTCATACACGATATTTCGACTGACACAAATAGTATTCTTGTTCAAATCCCGCAGGGAAGTGCCTATTCCCAGATTGGCAGATTATTTTCTGCTTCTGTGTTCCCTATCTTTACTAATTCAAATACTCAAGGCGTGCTACTTATTGTAAATTCACCTGCCTCAAATCGGGTACTGTATTTACAGCGGATCTTCGGCGGCTCCTCCCTGCTGCCGTCTAACCAACCCTTAAGATATGAGTCCAGTGCCGGCATACTAATATATACTGACCCTACATTCAGCATTGATTCATCGACATCAGTACCTGTGATCAACCTTAATGCAGGTTCGAGTGAAACTACCGCTATGACAGTCACGCAAAATCTTACCTCAGGTACTGTTTCCGGTAATTTAGCAGGCCTTTTCATACAAACAAATGGCTTATTTGCACTGGATTTTGATGGTCAAATAATTATTCCACCTGGTCATAGCCTGGCAATAGATGTGCGGAATGTTATTTCAACTGCTCAGGATTCGGCAAATATTTTGCTCACTGCCGTCTGGTATGAGCTTGACGCATAGCGGAACAAAAATAAAAAACAGGCCTAAATCCTCAAAAACGGATTTAGGCCTGTTTTGTTTATAACACTTTAATCCGCGCAGCAAGCAAAATCAACAGGTTTGCCCACCGACGTTAAAGCTTCAATATTAACTGTTACCGAGCTGACATCAAAAGCACATAATGTAAGCCCTCCATTACTAAAAACTGTCACTTGCGACAAAATAGCCAGTTCACAATCCACGAATTTAAGTTTTATAGTTTTCATGTATTGCCTCCGCCCCATCAAATGTTTCGATATAGCCTATTCAGTCCACCTGAAGCTTAGTCGAACTTGTCCAGGAACTTTGCACTCTAAGACTCCCACTTATACCCGATCACAGGTGGAAGTGGAGTCTTAGGGTCTTTTGACCGGTAACCAAACCAGCATAACAAATTACTTGGCGAACAGTGATCGTCGACCACCACGGCTTCGCGGGATTTGCTTCCAGATTCTATTCCATATCTCATCGGCCATATCCCGCCGCATTTTGGTGTATTCTGCCAGCGCTAAACGTTCCGGCTCATCGGGCATCCATTCATATGGGATTTCCCGAACAATACAATCAATCTGCTCACCACTAATCATTTTCACTTTTTCCAAGTACGGAAGAAAATCTTGTGCATAAAGGAGGTCTTTAAGCAAATTCCTATAGTGCTGAACATAATAAATCTTTATACGTGAGCCAAGCTGATGAAACGAATCAATGGCCCACCGACTAGATCTAAACAAATGCGAATTGTCGATCGCATAGACTTTATATTCCTCTCCCTCCAGCCGTAGTAGAAGGTTTTTCTTATTTCGAGCGCGGTCTGCATTGTGAAACATATGATCAAACAAAAGAACGCCCGCCAGTTCTGATACATTGATGGCTTTATATAATCCATTCTTTCCTACGTATTCTGTGTGATCGAGGAAGCGAGAGGCAAAATGCAGTCCCACATTTATGCCTACTTCCAAAAGACCGGGATTTTCACTTACCATTTGTTCATCAACTGCAATAATATCACTCGGCGGAAAGCACAACCCCATAATCTGGCCAATCTTGGCTGCAAACAATTCACTTACTGCTACCCGGGAGTTAAGTCGATTGTCCTGGAATTTCACTACATAAATATTGCCATCGTCGGCACGAAAAAATTGCGGTACAGTGATCCCTACACCCACCGCTCCCAAATGTTCAGTGGCAATCAGCATACTGCCAACCTCCTCAAACACGGCCGCCTAACCGAAAAAGACTCGGTAACTATATCACCGAGTCTCAATCATAAGCATCGTCACTAAATTGCCGGTGAAAATGCCCGTCGATGTTATAGAATGCTAACAAGTACAATTCAAGAGAGATACTGACGTTATAGCCTCGAGATTAATTACGGCTGTACTTACGTCATCGTCGGAGATCTGACTGCTTGTGCCTGGGATGAATATGTCATCAACCGATATAAACGCTAATTCATCATCAACATCACCAAGTGTTCCTGTGAATAAGAAACCACCAAGAGTGGTAATTGCAACTTCATCACCAATCATCCGTCTTAGAATGCAAATCAATTCATGGCTTTCTTGACGTTCGGTTGTATCAGTTCTTTCTGGTAATCCAGCAGCAGGACCTTTACCGTAACCACTATCAAACGGGTTGGTTTTTACTCCGGTAGCTTTAGCAACGATTTGCCATAGATCAACATGGGCAAATCTCACTTCCACATTTTCTCCACTAGGAGTTTGAATCTCGACGTTAGATGCTTCTTCAGGCGCCATTAGGGTGGCTACACGGCAGTCTTCGACTTTTTGCAGACGGCCAAAATAGACCATACCGTCAAAGCCAAATAACAATACATCTGTGTTTAATTCCCGTTGAAGTTCCTTAATCAGGCATTCGTTGCGAATTTCTGTAAATATGCCCATAAGTACAGGCCTCCTTTAATCTCTAATCATTGATGTTTTACTATACTTTATGAGGAATGGACCTAAAGTGTTACCCTTAAGTCACTTCAGAACAGAATTTGTTATATTTGTTTTAAGATGTACCGTCTTCTCGTTGATAAAGTGAGACTTGATTCAGATGGAGTTTTAACTCCACCTGAATCATAGTCGAACCGTATCCAGGGACTTAGCCGCTTTGCACTCCCTCTTGTAGAAGAAGGGAGTGCAAAGCGGCTTGGTCATCGGACAAATTCACTCCGGAATTGACGCTTCAATTTCCTGCGCCGTGAATGTGACTGCTCCTATGTGAGCTGTCACTACGACAGGTGTATCTCCGATCGGGTCGATCATGATAATATTTGTTGCCCGCAGCGCATATCTCACCTTTTCTGGCTTACCAAAAACAGATGCTGTATCAAAATGCCGGAGTGTGGTAATACGAAAAACCGTCTGTATTGGTGGGCTGCTAAGGTTTCCAATGTTTTCGCCTTGAACAGCGCTCTGATGGATGCGGTAAATTACCGCTCCATCTCGCAGCAATTCAAATGTTACTTCTGCCCAACCACCAGTATCGAAGGCAGTACTTGGGAAAGTCGCCCTCCAATTAACGGTTCCTAAAAGCAGCACGCCCGCCTTTTCACGTCTTAGGTCGAGCTTTACGCGAGCTAATTCAATGGAGGAGCCTTCGATTAGTGCTTTAGTAAAAAACTTTTCATCATTTACGACCTTTTTTACTTTGGTAAACCGAACCATGGTGCCGCCTCCTTTTCATCTTTTTGGCCCCAAGTTCCTCGGCTACCAGCGTCACAGGCCCAACGCTGGCGGTAGAAAAGGCCGGGCCGCCGCTTGTCAAGACCGGGTCTATGACATCTATGTTAATAGCTCTGAGTATATAAGTACTGACTCCTTGGTGTTTACGCCTGGAGGGGATATCGAGAACACTTAGATCGGCAATTTCAAACATGACATTCTCAATCGGCCCTATGGCTTTATTGCTATAAGCCTGTATTGACGTTTGGGTTACGCGATAAATAACTTCCCCGTTGCGAACAAGTTCAAAGGCAACATGAGCCGATCCGCCTGTGGTAAGCGTAGCAAGAACCCCATTACTTGTCACTCGCAATCCCCAATTGACCACTGCCATAAGTAGAATGCTATTCTTACCTTGAGCCGGCTCAACCTTAATACGGGCTAATTCTACTGTATCCCCTGCCATAAGCGGTGTTGGAAATGGTATTGTCACCGGCAGCGTAGCAATACCTTCATCAACAACCACTGGCTCAACACCTTTAGTTTCCAGCTCATCTCTTGTATAGCCTACTTCCTGGGCAATAAAAGTCGCGGCGCCTACAGCGGCTCTTACTGAAGGCGTTCCTTCTGTAAAAACACCAGTTTGAGTAAACAGGGCAATATCAGTGGCCCGCAACGTATAAGTAACCATCCCGCCCATACAAGATAAAGAGGGTGGATCAAGATGGAGAAGCGGGGCTACTTCGTAGGTAATATTTGTTTGTCCCTGTTCCCCCAACTCAAAATCCTTCTGCCGAATTGTTTGGGCCACTTGATAAATCACTTGCCCATCCCGCAAAATTTGAAAGGTCACTTCTACAAAGCCGTTTTCACCTAATCCGACAGGCGGGGGAATTGTAAAAGCAGCGTTCCAATTAACAGCAGCCTGCAAAACTACTGCATACATCGCACAGGAAAGGGTTACACTAGCCAATTCAATCATACTGTCATGGACTAACTCAACAGGAAAAGGCACATTTGCAATTCCATTATGTTCTCGTACTACCGTTAGGTTAAACTCACCCAATGTACCCATGGTATTCACCTTCTTTTTAATCATCTGGCAATACATCTTTCAACTTACACTTGTAAAGTTTATACTTCATTATATGAAAGCTGCACAATTGCTGCTCACATTGTTTTCAAACAGAAATGGAAGCTCCGCTTAAGCCAAAAGGCTAAAGCGGAGCTTCCATTTCTGTTTCTTGTCATTGGATAAAACAGCCACTTACTTTATTTCAGTTTGCCGCCTTCAATTACAACATCTTCCGGATTGACGGAATCACTATAAGCTGGTTTTAGAGTTTCATTATACGCCTTGTGAATAAAATTCTCTTTTCCTAACGTTTCTAATTCTTTGTTAATCCAGTCCTGAAGCTCTTCATTACCCTTTTTTACTGCAGGTGCAATAGCATCAAGGTTGCCCAATGTCGAGACACCAACAACGAAGCTAGGATTTTCCTTTGCCCAAGCAAACAACAACGTATTGTCATGAGCTAAAGCAACACCACGTTTATCTTTTAAAGCCTCAAATGCCTCGGTATTATGATCATATTTTAAAAGTTCAATATCAGGATGATTCTTAGTAAAGTACATTTCAGCTGTTGTGCCTTTGTTCACAATTAGCTTCTTGCCTTTTAATTGATCAACCGAAGTAATCGGCTCACCTGTTGGTGATACAATACCCAGAGCAACTTTCATGTAGGGATTGGCAAAATCGACTTTCTGCTTTCTTCCTTCAGTTACGGTAAAGTTAGCGAGAATGATATCAACTTTATTGGCTTGCAGGAACTCAACTCTGCTAGCTGCTTCAACCAATACGAACTCTACTTTTGATTCATCACCCAAAAGGTCTTTAGCCAATCTTTTGGCAATATAGACATCAAAACCTTGGCTTTTACCATTTGCATCGACAAAACCGAACGGAGGTTTATCGCTAAATACACCAATTCGCACCACTCCACGTTTTTTAATCTCATCGATCGTGCTCTTACTAGCTGAATCTGTTTTAACAGTTGATCCGCAACCTGCCAATACTCCGACTAAGAATAAAGTGCTGAAAACCAGTACAAGAATCTTTTTAATACTCACTGTATCTCTCCCTCTCTGTTTTTAAAGTTAGTATTGAAATATATTTAAAAATTGCCGAGCACGTTCGGTCTTAGGGTTTGAAAAGAACTCGTCTGGCTCGGCAATTTCACATATTTTACCTGCATCGATAAAAACAATGCAATCAGCAACAGCCTTGGCGAATCCCATTTCGTGCGTCACAATCACCATTGTCATGCCCTGCTTGGCAAGACCTAATATAACATCTAATACCTCGCGTACCATTTCCGGATCAAGCGCAGCCGTAACCTCATCAAAAAGCATAATTTCAGGATTCATGCACAAGGCTCGTACAATAGCAATTCGCTGCTTCTGACCTCCGGAGAGCTGTCGTGGATAGTCGTCTTTTCGATTGAGCAGTCCTACTCTGTCCAAAAGCTGGCTTGCCTGTTCCATCACCTCCTTTTCTGCTCTTTTTTGCACCTTCGAGGGACCAAGCAGGATGTTTTCCATAACAGTCATATGCGGAAACAAGTCATAGTTTTGGAATACCATACCTATTTGCTGTCGAACTTCCTGCCAGTTGACGTTTTTATCAGTCAGGCTTTTCCCTGATAACTTAATGTCACCGCCTTGGATACTTTCAAGACCGTTCAAACATCGAAGCAGGGTGCTTTTTCCACAGCCTGACGACCCTAAAACAACAACAACCTCGCCTTTATGAATGCTCAAATTGATATCGTCCAGCACTGGTCTGGCTCCATAGGTTTTACGCAAACCCACTATTTCAAGCAGCACTTTGTTATTTCCCTTCATGAATAGCGTACCTCCCTAACTCTCCCACTTCATTTCCATTTTTTTTGACAAAATTGACAGCGGATAACAGATGATGAAATACAAAATAAAAATCAGTCCATATATCCAAAAAGATGCGGCAGGAAAGTCAATAATTGATCGTTCGATAATCTGCTGACCGACCTTCACAACATCGATAACACCAATCATAACGACCAGCGAAGTAGTTTTGACCATCCTCGTCGACAAGTTTATTGCTCCTGGCAACATCCGTCGTACAGCCTGAGGTATTAGAACAAATCGATAAAGCTGCCAGAAACTGAGTCCGAGCGCCTTGCCTGATTCCATTTGGTGCTTTGGCAAAGACTCCAGTGCACCTCGGACAATATCGCCCATTTCCGCGGCACCCCATAGACTAAAGACAACGACAGCAACGATTTCACCATCTAAATGAATGTCAAGCATATTTGTAACCCCAAAATAGACAAAGAACAACCACACAAGAATCGGAATAATTCTAAAGGCTTCAAGGTAAAAGCGAAAAACGAACTGCAGAACTCGTGATTTTAATGTCATCATCAGGCCAACTACAATACCCAGCAAAGAACTAATAATAATCGAAATAAAAGCAATCTGCGCAGTGATCAATAAACCTCCCAGCAAACGCTGCATATTGCTTCCTTCGAACAGCACATTAATTCCCGAACTCAGCATAACGCACCTTCCTTTCCAACCACGTCAAAAACAAAGATAGCGGCAAAAGTATAATAAGATAGGCAACAACAAGCATGAATAATGTTTCAAAGGTTTGGTAATACATTCCTATTAGGTCTTGTGTTACATGCATAAGATCTGCGATGGCGATGGCTCCGAAAATTGAAGTCTCTTTTAATAAGAAGATGCAATTTGCACCCAAAGACGGTAGAGTCACCGCAAAGGCTTGGGGCAGGATAACATAGCGGACTAACTGCAGCTTGGAAAGCCCAATGCTGATACCTGATTCAATTTGGGACTTGCTCACTGATTCAATACCACCTCGGAAGGCCTCTGCCATATAGCTCCCCCCTAAAAAAGCCAATCCAATAATGGCACAAGTTTGTTCGCTCAACGTGATACCTAATTTGGTAAGGCCATAATATAAAAAGAATAACTGGATCAAGAGCGGCGTGTTACGAGAAAGTTCTATATAGACACGAACCAGTCGCTCTAAACCCTTTGTTCTCTGATATAAGACAATACTACACAAGAGGCCGATGCCCAATGAGGCCAGTATCCCCAAAAACGCCAGTTTTAGCGTAAGCCATGCTGCTTTTTCATACAGCGGCAAAGCACTCATGATAAATTCCCAGTTCATACTCATCGCTTTCCACTCTCTTCTATGACAAATTCATTTTTTCTAATTTTTCCATTAAAAAAGGCCAAAGTTTCCTTTTGGAAACTTTGGCCTTCAGTTTTTCTGATCAGCACACCTATTGATTTGTAAGAAGTACTATATTAGTAATAATATACATGAATCGCCGGTACATGTCAAGAGGATATTCGCATATATTGACAGATAGATAGGGGCTAATTTAACAATCTCATGATCAAATTCCTTAGGATTTCTTCTACCGCTACGGCATTAGTTCTGGCATTTTCCAGTCGTGCAGCATACAAACAATGGACAAGGGTTTGTGGGGCATCCGGTGTTGCTTCACGCCAGGGCGAAATTTTGAGATAATCCCAATATAGCTTTTTCCTTTCGTCAGGGCACCATTGCTGCCATGGCTTACACGCACCGACAAAATGAATAATTACCGAGTTTTCTTTGATCGTTCCATCGCCTGTGGCACAATCTATTGTTGTATTGAAGGAATCATCAATCGGTATAATCTGGCCTTCAAGAACTACGGCTATTGCATCTTGTTCTAGCCAAACAATTTTTTCAGGGTAGGTTAGCATAAAATCGATAATACGCCTGGGAATATCATCCTGCCGCCACGTTAGCAAATTTACTAGCAATACACCGGCATTCAAATACTGTCCGTTAGAGATTCCCAGGCGTGTGACTTGGTCTTCATAGGCATTGATTAGTTTTGCGGCCACTGGAGCATTCCCCAGCGGAGTATGCCAAAGTCCCCTGATATCTCCGCAGCAGACTAAATCGGCGTCCAAATATATTACCTTCTCCAAGTCCTGCGGGAGGATGTAGGGAAGCATGAGCCGATAGTAGACCGCTTTTGAAATATGCGGTATTATCTTTAAGCTATCAATCTGGGACGGATTGGTAATTTTATAAAAATGGAGTGGCTGCTGAAATATATCTGAAAGTTTCTTGAGTTTGTTAAAATCAGCCTCCAGCATATTATCATATATTATATAAAAAGAAAAATTCACCTCAGGATTATTGACGATAATAGATGTAATTGCTCCCCCCATATGCTGCACATATTTTGCGTCAACCGTAAAAGCGATATGGACTTCATCATGCCTTTGCGGTGTCACACATTCTAAATTCATCTCGATATCACCTAAGCCAGGAATATTCATCTTTTTCCTCCCCTTTTTCCTACCATATACTCACACCGCCCAACACAATGTCTGCTAAGTTAGTGTATGGAGCATAATTCAGAAATGTTACGCCTGCTTATTCCATCCCTAGCACCCTCAATACGATTGGCGAATAGGCTAATATAACAACTACAGCTTGAGACTGGGGTCTACGTGAGCCAATGTTTTTAGCAGGGGGGAATAAGATGGAAAAAGAGCAGCAACTTAAAGACCTTATTATGGGAATGGTGATGAATTATGACTGGAACATGATAGAACCTTTTTTTGTATCACTTCGCAGATCAGGCTTTAGTGGGGATGTTGTTATCTTTGTTTCTAACATTGCGGATACCGTCAGTCAAAAGCTTCAGGAATATAACGTTACTATTATACCTTTCCAGCGGGTTGGCCTAGAACAAATAATAAGTCCTAACGACTATCGTTATTATCTATACCTAATTTATTTACAACGCAATAAAGCTAAATATCGATTCGTTTTACTGACTGATGTACGGGACGTTATTTTTCAAGCAGTACCGTTTTCCTGGTTTTTACCGCCGGATAAAATATCAGTCGCTGTTGAATCAAGGCATAAAGCGATTTGGGATGACGTATGTAATACCAGATGGATATTAACTAAGTTCGGGACACATATATTTCATGACATCTGCGGCTACCCAAGCATATGCTCAGGAACAACAATCGCCCCTGTAAATTTAATGTGCAGCTATCTGGATAAAATGTTTTCCTGTATTTTCTTGCATGGAGGATATTATCAATTAATTGACCAAGGTGTTCACAATTATCTACTTTATACCAATCAAGCAGGCCCAGCAGCATTTCTAGATAACAATTCCGGAGTATTTCTAACACTTGGTTTGGAAGAATTAGACCAAATCATGATTAGTCCTCAAGGCAAAATAACAACAAACAGCAATCCCGTCGCAGCCATAGTGCACCAGTATGACCGACATAAAAATTTGCTGGAATTCGTCAACCGTACTTACCGTGAACAGTAATCTCGTATCGAGGTGGTCTAGATGAACGATTATGCCTTTTTTATCATGCACTACAAAAAAAATATTGAAAGACGCAACTACATCTTCGAAAACTTTGTAACCAACGACAAGAGCATTCGTTGGATCACCGACTATGATCGGGAGCAAATTGATGATTCTCTTGATGACCTATATTGTTTTAATCATGACAATTGGTATGAAATTGTCGGTCAGCAGTTGCCTATATTAGTGGCGCATCGGTTCGGCTTGAACCCAAATTACCGGAAGACACCTTGGACACCATTAATTCGCCGCATCGAAGAAATCATTAGACAAAATACCCCGGAAAAGGTAATACAGGAATTCCCCCAATTTATGCCGCGTAAATTAAAAACTTTCGAAATTAGCCTACTTCTTAAACATCGCGCTGCCTTTAAAGATATAGTGGCTAATCATTACAAATTCGGCATTATTTTAGAAGATGATTTTATATTAAAAGAAACCTCTCTTACGGCATTAAAAAATTTAATCAGCTGCGGTATCACAGACTGGGACTTCATTGATCTGGCAGGCGGGGCAGAGCTAACCCCCCGTGAACAAGACAAAGAAGTAATTCCCGGCCTATTTTCAATGCTGCCGCCCCGCACTCGAACGACCTGCGGCTATATGATTAGCAACAGGCTATGCAGAGAAATAACTAATTTAGATCCGCCGCTTACAGCCCCCTGTGACTGGGAACTCACATATTTTTTGCAGCGTTTTCAGGCTAAAGCCTTTTGGACAATGCCGACATTAATCAATCACGGCTCGGAAATGAAATTTTATCAGTCAAATAATAATTGAGAGATCAAAATGAGGTGTTTGAATGAACTCGGATCTCCTGCAAAATGTAAATCATACCCGTCACAAAAAATACTGCCTGCTAAAATATATGACAGTACCATTCCGAAGCCCACCACTGCATCACCGTCACCAAAATTTTTGGCAAGTCCCTGAGATCGCTAAAATAATTGGCGAATTCGACTATAACGTCGATGTAATAAACTATGACGATCAAAAAACCTATCTCAATAAAAAGTACAACTTACTCATCGATATTTATCCGCAAAACAACAAGGTGTATGAAAATCATCTTGCCAAAGACTGTATAAAAGTACTATACAGCACTGGATCAAGTCCAGACTGGCAAAACAGCCAGCAAGCGGCCCGGGTAGCCACACTCAACGCCCGTCGTCATGCCCGGTTACGCCCTAAAGCCAGTGTCCAGCCTTTTGGTACCGAATTAACCACATTCGACGCCATGTTTCTTGTCGGCAATGATTTCACACTTAGCACTTATGGCAATCTGTCCCTTAACGTTTTCTTTATTAAAAATTCAGCTTATCTTTTCTCTGAACCTGACCTAACTAAAAAAAACCCGAATACTTTCCTTTATATGGCCACCTACCCTCAAGCCTTAAAGGGGTTAGATTTATTATTGGATGTATTCAGCCGTACTCAAAATATCAGTCTGGTCGTCGCCGGACAGTATGAAACGGAAAAGGATTTTTGCGCAATCTATGAGCGCGAACTATACAACTCTCCCAACATCCTGCCAGTCGGCGTTATCGATGTCACAAGTAGTCTGTTTAACAAAATTAGACAAGTGGCCAGCTTTATCGTTATGCCGTCATGCTCGGAAGGCATGTCCGGCAGCGTCCTTACTGCTATGTCGGCTGGACTCATTCCGATCGTCAGCCGCGAGTGCGGCTTAAGTGATGACGAGGCTTTCCTTCTGCAGGATTGCAGCTTGACCGGTATTCGCGATACCTTGCTGGCTTTTGCCCAAAAACCACTCGACTGGATAAAAAAAGAGTCCTTGCGGACGGTTAAAACAATCCATTCGCATTATACGCCAAATCATTTTTCCCAATCTTTCCGCGCCGCCATGCAGGGATTACTGGAGGGTAATTTATGAGTAAACCCATCTCGGTAATCATCCACACCCTTAATGAAGAACAAAATATTCGCAACTGCCTAGAGAGCGTCAAGTGGGCTGATGAGATCATCGTCGTCGATATGTATAGTGAGGACAAAACAGTAGAAATAGCCCACAAATACACCGATAAAATACTAATGCATGACCGTTGCCGCTATGTCGAACCAGCTCGCCAGTGGGCCATCGAACAAGCCGCTCACGAATGGGTGCTGGTCATCGACGCTGACGAACTAGTACCCATTAAGACACGTAACCTGCTACGTGATATAGCTGATAAAGATATGTATGACGTTGTTCTAATCCCAAGAGTTAATTACTTATTTGGACATCGAATGGAAGGAAGCCGCCGCGGCGCTGATGAGGACCGACAATGCCGTTTTTTTAAAAAAAGTTTGATTCGCTATACACCAAAGATTCATTCATTCCCCCAAATATGTCAAGATGCCCAAGTTGGTTGGCTGTCTGGCCAAGATCAGGCACTTATCCACTTCAACTATATTGATATTGAACATTTTATCCAAAGGCTAAACTGCTATACAACGATTGAGGCCGAAACCGCCCATTCTGCCGGAAGAAGCTTTCATCTTGAGAAGGACTTTAGCCATAGCATGAAGCAAATCCAAGACATCGCGATTAGCGAAGAAGGGCTTAAAAAAGATGGAATATACGGTTTAGGCGTAGCTGTACTCATGGCAATGTATCACTTCTCCACCGCGCTTAAACTGAAGCTAATCGAAGACTATAACAGTACCAATCCGGGAACGGCTATCCGTCAGCGATATCAAGACATTGCTAATGAGATTATTAAGCAGTATAGCGAGAAATAAGCGATTACAACTGTACTTCAGTGCCGACAGAACGAAAAAAGCAGGCTGTCTTATAAAGTGAGACTTGATTCAGATGGAGTTTTAACTCCACCTGAATCCTAATCGAACCGTATCCAGGGACTTAGCCGCTCTTCACTTCCTCTTGTAGAAGAAGGGAGTCTTAGAGCGGCTTGGTCATCGGATAGAATTAAACTGTGAGGAGGCGAATCGAAATGCTTCGTACTTGTGTCAACTTTTTTAAATGTATGCTTTATGAAAATGAGTTGCCAAGTCTGACTCGATTTCTCAGTATGGTTGCATTTATTGCCTTTTTACTGTGCTCTGCCTATCTCATGTTTAAGGAACAAAATTGGCAGCATTACGACACTTTCGCTTACATCACCGGCGGCGGCGGAACCACAGCCCAGTTATTTAATAAATTCGTCAACAGCAAATACAATTCTAATCAAGGCGACCCTGCCAAAACAGGTGAAGTAAGACCCGCTAACACTAAAGTAGCTTCTCGATAAAGACATAACAACCTCCCGCTTACGTCTATACAGCGACGTTCTCGGGAGGTTACATGTTCTAGACCCTATTCTTGAAATACATAATAGTTTCTTGTAAGCCATCGTCTAAGTTCACGACAGGCTGCCAAATAAGTTTGCTGCTAGCTAGCGTGATATCCGGCCGCCGCTGGTGAGGATCGTCAGCAGGCAATGGTAAATAAGTGATCGGTGATTTTGATCTGGTCAGCCACAGGACTTTCTCTGCCAACTCCATAATTGTAAACTCTCCTGGATTGCCGAGATTGACTGGGCCAGCGAACCCTTTCTCGGTATTCATCATGGCCATAAGCCCCTTAACCAAGTCGTCAACATAGCAAAATGATCGTGTCTGGTTACCTGTTCCATAGACAGTGATGGCTTGGTTGTTGAGAGCCTGAATGATAAAATTACTAACGACCCGCCCATCATTCGGATGCATATTAGGCCCATAGGTGTTAAAAATACGGACAACTTTTACATCGATACCATATTGATGCTGATAGTCAAAGCAAAACGTTTCAGCGCAGCGCTTTCCTTCATCATAGCAGCTGCGTAGACCAATCGGATTAACATTCCCCCAATAGCTTTCTGGCTGGGGATGAACCAGTGGATCACCATATACTTCCGACGTCGAAGTGTGCAGTATTTTTGCTGTCTTAGCAAGTGCTAAAGTTAGCATATTCATGACCCCTAACAAGCTCGTTTGAAGCGTCTTTATCGGGTTGCTCTGATAATGGATCGGACTCGCCGGACAGGCCAGATTGTATATTTCATCCACTTCTAAATCAATCGAACAAACAATATCATGTTCAAGCAAGGTAAACAGTGGACTTGTCATCAGCTCGGCCACATTACCCTTTGATCCGGTATAAAAGTTATCGAGACAAATAACGCTATGCCCTTGATTAAGCAAACTCCTGCACAAGTGGCTGCCGATAAAACCTGCGCCGCCGGTAACCAAAATGCGTTTAGACATAATAGCCCCTCCCAATGCAGTAGTACTTAAAACCGAGTTCGGTCATTTGCTTGGGTTCATACTGGTTTCGGCCATCAAAAATGATGTGTTGCCGCATTCGCCGCTTCAATTCACTAAAATCCGGTTGACAAAATTCCCGCCACTCTGTGAACAACACTAGCGCATCAGCATCATCAAGGGCTGTCATCATATTGTCTGCATACTCAACTTGTTCGGCGCAATCAGCAAGAAATTCTCTGGCCTGGTCGTTTGCCACAGGGTCATACGCTGCAACAACAGCACCCATCTGCACCAAAGCCTTAATCGTTTCGGCAGCCGGTGCCTCCCGTACATCGTCAGTCTGTGGCTTAAATGCAAGACCCCAGACGGCAATTTTTTTACGCACAATATTTTTGCCAAAATGCCGGCCGATCATTTCAGCCAAATAGCACTTCTGGCGCTGATTAACATTGTCTACAACCTGGGCCATCTCCATTTCTACCCCATATCTTTTGCCGGTTTGGATGAGCTCTTTCACATCTTTTGGAAAACATGACCCGCCATACCCTGCGCCTGCCGATAAGAACTGCATACCAATCCGGCTGTCGGTGCCAATTCCATATCGCACACTGACTATATCAGCACCGGCCTTATCGCACAACCTCGCAATTTCATTAATAAAACTGATGCGACTTGCCAACATAGCATTGGCCGCATACTTAGTTACCTCGGCTGACTTCACA
This sequence comes from Negativicutes bacterium, assembly GCA_028707635.1. Classification (GTDB taxonomy): domain Bacteria; phylum Bacillota; class Negativicutes; order JAAYSF01; family JAAYSF01; genus STF2-20. Next base: position 7,939 of record JAQWAQ010000026.1, on the reverse strand, counting down.
TCAATAACAATAATAGGATGCTGCTTACCGGCAAAGGGCTGATACAACTGTCTCATCATATCAGCAGCCTTGGCATTGTCGGCACCAATTACGACCCTGTCCGGATGAATGAAATCCTTGATCGCATCGCCCTCCTTGAGAAATTCCGGATTGGACACAACGTCAAAATGCAAGTAGTTTTGACCACGCGCGTCTAACTCATGCTGAATCATTCTTTGGACAATCTCTGCCGTTCCCACTGGTACCGTTGACTTATCAACAACAATAATATCGTGGTCAATGAGTTGCCCAATTTGCCTGGCAACATCATAAACCTGAGCTAAATCGGCCGCTCCATCCGGCCTTGGGGGTGTTCCAACGGTAATAAAAACGATTTCAGCTTTTTCTAATGACTTTTGTAAATCAGTTGTAAAATAAAGCCTACCTGCTTTACCGTTTTTAATTACAAGCTCCTCCAACCCCGGTTCATAGATAGGAAGGATACCAGATTGCAGTTTGTGAACTTTCTGCTCATCTTTATCAACACACCACACACTGTTTCTTCCTTCAGCCAAACATGCACCTGTTACCAGCCCAACATATCCTGTACCCACAATGGCGATTTTCATGGCAACTCTCCTCTAAACACTCATAAGATTTCCGTCGTTTTAGGGTATTCATCGAACAGTTGAGGGGTTACAGTTTATAGTTTACAAATACAAACTTTTCCGCAAGTTTCTTGATGTAACATAAGCTGACGACAATACATATATTACAGTAGAAGTTATATCAAAGGAGGAGCCAAAGTGACTACAAATATTCCTACTCCCCCTAACCTCCAAACGGGTCGAAGCTGCGGTTCCGGTTGCTTTAGTTGTTGCAATGATATTCGTGATATTGTTGCCTGTGTATGCAGCCTCGATAAAGAGTTTGATTGTGTCGAAGATGCATTGGGCCATTGTGATAACCACATGAAAGCTAAAGTGCTCACCTGTGTGATACTACGCGAAATTGACCAGCTTAACGTCAAGCTCGACAGAATTATCCGCTGTCTAAACTGCCCACCCTAAGCCAAATAAGCCCCATAGCGTTTTCCGCTACGGGGCTTATTCCTTTTTATACAAAGACTTCACACTTAAAGTGCTCTTGAATAAGATGGTATGAAAAGTGCACATACGGAGGTAAAGGATGGACGATTTTATCTTAACAACACCGGTGGCGTTTTTCATCTTTAACCGGCCTGATACAACCGAGCAAGTTTTTGAACAGATTCGTCAAGCGAAACCAGTGAAATTACTGGTAATTGCCGATGGCCCGCGCAGCACTCATCCTACTGATGTTGAAAAATGCGCCATAACCCAAGCGATCATTGATAAAGTCGATTGGGAATGTGAGGTATTAACCAATTACTCTGAAAAAAATTTAGGTTGCAAGACACGTATGTCAACAGGACTCGATTGGGTTTTAAGCACTGTCAAAGAAGCTATTATCTTAGAGCATGATACCTTGCCCCATCCATCATTCTTCCGCTATTGCCAGGAATTACTGACTAAGTATAGAGACGACGAGCGCATCATGACAATTTCAGGCTGTAATTTTCAATTCGCAAAAAAACGAACCGACTATAGCTATTATTTTTCCCATTGCGTCCACTGCTGGGGCTGGGCAACTTGGCGGCGAGCCTGGCAGTACTATGATGTCTCCATGTCACTGTGGCCCGAGATTGCCAATGGGCAATGGCTGACCGCTATCCTCAGTCAAGACGTCGGTCTTATCTATTGGCAGAAAATCTTTGATCTTACCTACCATGGCTATATTAACACCTGGGACTATCAATGGGTGTTCAATTGCTGGAGTCAAAATGGCCTATGTATATTGCCGAATGTCAATTTAGTATCAAACATCGGTTTTAGCACCGAAGGGACCCATACAACCAACACATCATCCCAGGTCGCCAATTTACCTGTCCAACCAATGAACTTTCCCTTGCTGCATCCGTTATTTATGCTGCGCAATACCGAAGCTGACGATTTCACACAGCAGCTTTATAATTCCGGTGAAATGTAAGGAGATTACGGAGGAATTGACTGATGGTTAACAACTTACGGGTTGGTATTCCCATAGTCGGTGGGAAGAGCTGGCTAGGCGGCGTTTCCCACCTAGAACTTCATGTTAAGGCTGTTACAACCCTGCCCAGCCATGAGCGCCCGCAGCTTTTCCTGGTGATTACCAAAGAGACGCTCGATAGCTATGAATTTTATCGTCCTTTTATCACGCTTTTTGACGCCGTTATTTTTATGGGCGATAATATCAAAACAGCTTTAGAACAGACAGGCTTAACAATCATTCACTGTAAAACATGGGACGAACTATTTTCTAAAATAGATTTCTTTTTTCCTGTTAGTTTTAACGTACTTCCTGGTTACTGTTCGGCGTCATGGATACACGATTTTCAGCACAAACACCTGCCAGACTTCTTCCCCGCCCATGACCTGGCCTTACGCGACCAGCTATGCAGCCATATTGCTAGCCAAGCCCGATTAATTTTTTGCAGCAGCAAGTCGGTAGAAAGAGACTTTCGACACTTTTATCCTGACTCCACGGCAATAACACAGGTACTGGCACTGCGAATTGCGCCTGAAGCCGCATGGTATGAGGGTGACCCGCTAACGATTCAAGAAAAATACGACTTGCCGAATGAGTTTGTTGTATGCTCAAATCAATTCTGGGTACATAAAAACCACCGTCTGCTGTTCAAGGCAATCAGCCTCTTACGCCAGTCTGGGAAAAACATTCATCTAGTCTGTACCGGTTTGACAAATGACTTTCGCTGTCCAAATTATTTGAATCAACTTAACCAATCCCTAAAAGATATGAAGATCACTGATCTTGTCCATATCTTAGGTCAAATACCACGGCACGACCAAATTCAACTGATCCGCCGCTCGTTATTTGTTGTTCAGCCATCACTCTTTGAAGGCCTTAGCCTTATTGTTCAGGAATGCCGAGCTTTAGGCAAAACAATTGTCTTATCTGATCTTGACGTACATCTAGAGCATGAATATGGCATTTATTTTGAACGAAATAGCCCCCAAGATTTGGCCGACAAAATAGCACAGCTTATTGATAGTGTCCACCCCGGGCCGGATACTATGCGAGAAAAGTTAGCACGCCTAGAGTCAGCTGGTTTGACTAAGCAATATGCCAAGGAATTTTGCAAAATGGTAGAGACCGCGCAAACCCTCTTCGGCAACAATCTTCCTCTAGCGTGTAGTGCTCCTGTTCTTCTCGCTACATCACTTATGCCATCAACCGATCATTCAAGTCAGCAGCGCGCTGTGGACAGTTGGTTACAGGCTGGGTTCGCCGTTGTATCGGTAAACCGGCGGGAAGATATTCCCTTTCTTAAACTTGATTTTCCTAAAGTGACCTTTCAGTCAGTGACAAGTGAGATAAAATACCGTGATCACGTTACTATAAATGACCTGCTTAACGTCCTTGCTATAAGCGGCACAAGAGTCTGCGGCATGATCGAATCCGATGTCTGCCTTTACGGTGGCGATAATCTGGCAAGCTACATCTCTAAAGAAGCTGTAAACTGCCTTGCTTATACTGAAAAAATCAGTATAGACACCATCCAAACCTTTGAGGGAACCGCCTTCCCCAACGTAGGCTGCGTCTTTTTCGACCGACAATTTACCTCTGACTATCCGGAAGATGGTTTTTGTCTTTGCAATCCATGGTGGGACTACTGGACCCTCGTGCTTCCTATCATACGCAAGATTCCAGTTAAACGAATTACCACACCCCTAGCCTACCACGTCAACCATCCTGAACAGTATGACATTGAGGTCATGCTCACTAACAGCGAAAAGCTGGCTGAATATTTGCCCCCGCCTTTCGACTTATCAATCAAAACACTCGCAAAATACCAGCACATTGTCGCGCAGATTATCAGAAACCACTCGCTTACAATCGCACTGCATGGCCTGTCCATTGGGAAAACTCAAAATGATGAGGGGTAAGATAATGAAAAAAGCATTAATTACCGGAATAACCGGGCAGGATGGCGCCTATCTTGCTGAATTTCTCCTGAACAAAGGCTATGAAGTCCATGGAGTTAAACGACGGTCGTCGCTTTTTAATACCAAGCGCATCGACCATCTGTATCGCGATACCCATGAAGAAGATGTGCGCTTTATCCTACACTATGGCGATTTAACCGATGGCGTAAACCTAATTCGGATCATGCAAGAAGTTCAGCCCGACGAAGTCTACAACCTTGCCGCCCAGAGCCATGTCAAAGTGTCCTTTGAAGCTCCGGAATATACAGCGAACAGCGACGCAATCGGAACACTGCGCCTCCTTGAAGCGGTTCGAACCCTGGGTTTAACGGATAAGACAAGATTTTATCAAGCTTCTACCAGTGAATTATTTGGAAAAACACAAGAGGTTCCTCAAAAAGAAACAACGCCGTTTTATCCACGAAGTCCCTATGCCGCTGCTAAGTTATACGCTTACTGGATAACAGTAAACTACCGCGAAGCCTATAATATGTTTGCCTGCAATGGCCTCTTGTTCAATCACGAATCACCGCTCCGGGGCGAAACTTTTGTTACCCGCAAAATCACGATGGGCGTAGCCCGCATCAAGCTTGGCCTACAGGATACTTTGTATCTTGGAAACCTGAATGCGAAACGCGATTGGGGCTATGCCGGTGATTATATTGAAGCCATGTGGCTCATGCTGCAGCAAGACCGTCCAGATGATTATGTCATCGCAACCGGAACAACTCATTCCGTTCGCGAATTTGTTGAACTCGCCTTTAAGAACGTCGGCATTGCTCTTACCTGGCGAGGCCATGGCCCCGAGGAGAGTGGTATCAATAAAGATACCGGCCAAGTATTAGTTAAAATCGACCCTCGCTATTTTCGCCCTACTGAAGTTGAACTGCTATGGGGCGATGCCACCAAAGCCAAAACACAGCTAGGCTGGCAGCCCAAAGTAAGCTTTCCGGAACTCATTGCCATGATGGTAAAAGCCGATATTGAGCAGGCCAAATGCGATTTACTCTGCCAGCGGCACGGCTTTCAGGTTTATCATTACCAAGAATAAAAAAACTTGTCTTATTCTTGAACTGTTACAGGATAATCCACATTTTCTTTGCCGCGTTCTTTTTTTAGAACAGGACACTCATCACAATAGGCCGCGATTGCGACCCAGTTTTCATCACTTATCACTTTAGCAGGATGCGGCGCATCAGGCGGGATTAAAAAGCAAGTACCTGGCTCAAGCACATATTCTTGTTCGTCAATTGTAAGCACCGCCTTACCTTTGATAGTATAAACAATTTCATCACCCAGATGAACATGCGGTGTTCCTACCGAACCGCGCGGAACATCCAAAAAAGCCATCTTCAAAAAATTGTTGCAGGTCGTCTTGGGCGAAAAGAAAACCTGACGGAAAATCTGTCCAAAGTATTCCGTCTTCAGTTTTTCGAGCTTTTTAATCTCTGGAACGCGCTTAAACTCCATGTACATTACCCCCTCCAGCCTATCCTGCATTCTAATAAGAAGGTATGATAAATCAATTACCATTATGCCCGTTATTTAAAGTAAAAGTAAGGCCTGACCCGGGGTCAGGCCTTACTTTTACTTTTGGTGTTGTTGAATTAAATTATATCCTTTTATAACACTAGGCAAACTAATGCCTAAAAAACTTGCGAGTTCGGTTTTTGTCGCTACACCTTTTTTTATAGCACTATAAATAAAAAGATTACGCGCATAAACTATTGCCCTTTTGCCTTTTTCACTTAATATTCGATCTTGTTCAATTCCGGTTTCTTGAGCTACTGTGTCCAAAAGTTGACTGATAGTTATGTTACTCATAATTGTAGTGTTGTGATTTGGTTTCTGATCAGTTTCATAAGTGATATAACCATCGACTAACTCACTTTTTTGCACATCTCCATTGCTCATTATTTCTAAATACTGCTGTAAAGCAACCTCCCTGTCGGATGAAAGCATATTAAAAACAAAATCTGTCTCAACCAGGTTATCATCACCCCGGAGATACGCCTTATGACTACTCCAATGATAGTCTAATCCATTTGAAATACCTGCTCTAACAGGGTTTTGATGTATATAACGCATTAAGGTAATCAAATAACTATCATTATTACAAAGTATCGCTTTATAACGCTGTTGAAATATATGCCCAAGGTGAGAATATCTATTATTAAAATACTGTGTATAAGACTGCTGCACTCCCTGCATTATTTTCGATAACGGATCTTCCATGACTGATATAAGTAAGTGTACATGATTATCCATCAACACATACGCATATAAAGAGTATGGGTATTTCTTCTTGTACTTCTGCAATAAATTTAAATAATAACGTTTGTCACTTTGACCTTTAAATATATCCTCCTGATTATTACCCCGGGCTATAACATGATAAACAGCACCAAAAAAATGCACTCGTTGTGCCCTCGGCATGATCATCCCGTCCTTTATGTAGTTAGTATATATTTCTATTATATATACTAACTACATAGGAAGAAAGAATAAAAAGTAAGGCCTGACCCGGGGTCAGGCCTTACTTTTTATTCTGCTTTAAATAATACTGTTGATAGATATCTTTCACCTGTATCAGGCAATAATACAACAATTGTTTTACCTTTATTTTCAGGCTGTTTAGCTAGTTGAGTTGCGGCATGAAGGGCTGCACCACTTGATATGCCGATTAAGAGGCCCTCATATTTTGCAACTTCCCGCGAAGCTGTGAAAGCTTCATCGTTTTGAACTTTAACAATCTCGTCAATAATGCCTGTATTCAAAACCTTAGGGACAAAGCCGGCACCAATACCTTGAATTTTATGCGGACCAGGCTTTCCGCCTGATATTACAGGAGAGTCAAATGGCTCCACGGCAACAATCTTTACACCAGGCTTTCTTTCTTTCAAAACTTCGCCTACACCAGTCACTGTACCACCAGTACCAACTCCAGCAATAAAGATATCGACTTGACCGTCAGTATCACGCCAGATTTCTTCAGCTGTTGTTTTCTTATGAATAGTAGGGTTAGCAGGATTTTCAAACTGTTGCGGCATAAAGGAGTTTGGATTCTCGGCAATCAGTTCTTCCGCTTTTTTGATAGCTCCTTTCATCCCTTCAGCACCAGGAGTTAAGACAAGATCAGCACCTAAGGCTTGCAGAAGGCTGCGACGCTCGATACTCATAGTATCAGGCATTGTCAATACCAGCTTGTAGCCTCGCGCTGCTGCTACAAAAGCCAGGCCAACCCCGGTATTACCGCTAGTAGGCTCGACAATCAAGGTGTCTTTATTAATAAGACCACGTTCCTCGCCATCCTTAATCATGGCATAACCAATCCGGTCTTTTACGCTACCCAACGGATTAAAGTACTCGAGCTTAGCAACAATTTTTGCTCCTAGTTCTTTGTGCTGTCCGTAATTAGAGAGTTCCAGCAAAGGAGTATTCCCGATCAGTTCCGTAAGACTTTTAGCAATTTTAGTCATTTTTTTATCCTCCTAAATTTAAGCTTAGTATTTTAGAAACATGAAGCAATCATGCAGATAAGTGGATTTTCTTTAGCCATAGTACATGAAAAAAACCAAAGGCTAAGCAGCCCTCTATGGACAACTTAGCCTTTGATTTTTCCAATCAGCTTACTTATTTTATATCATAAATTTTACTAACCTGTCAATACGCATCTTACATTTTCAGAACTTCATTCATACTACCGCTGCGATATCCTGCTAAGTCCACTGTCACAAAAGTAAATCCTAGTTTCTTAAAAAACTCACTGATTAATACGGCATTTTCAGGTTCAACCAGGCCTTGGATGTCATCGACTGAAACCTCAATGCGAGCAAGATCACCATGATGTCTGACACAAATCTGCTCAGCACAAAATCTGCGCAAAAAATCTTCTG
>JAQWAQ010000142.1 GCA_028707635.1 Negativicutes bacterium | reverse complement strand
GCCAAACCGGGAGAACAGCAGCGAAAAAGCCGTACAGCGGCAGAGCAACGGAAAGCTGCGGCTTTGTAAAGTTGAAAGCACCTGCAATACCTTCCCAAGGCTGTCCAGGACTTAGCCAGTGACCAGTAAATACTGCAGCTAGAACAAGCAAAAAGCCGATTATTGAACCAGAACGAATAGATCCCGGTACGATTTTAAACATATATAGACCAACTAAAATTGCAATCGGAATAGTCATTGCGAGAGTGTATAAACCCCAAGGGTTTTTGAACAAGGCATTAACGACAACAATAGCCAAGCCAGCCAAGGCAACAACGATAATAAAAAAAATGGCTAAGGATGTAGTAACACCGGTAATAGGACCTGTTTCACGTCGAGCAACTACCGCTAACGATTGGCCGTTATGACGCATTGATGCAAACAGGATGATAAAATCATGCACTGCACCAGCGAAGACTGCCCCTAGCATAATCCAAACAAAACCTGGTCCCCATCCATATTGTGCTGCCAGAACCGGTCCAACCAACGGTCCTGCACCAGCAATAGCGGCAAAATGATGACCAAATAATACCCATTTGTTAGTTGGCACAAATTCACGCCCGTCATTTAAGCGATAGGCAGGTGTTATGTAGCTATCATTTAATACAAGGACTTTTGCGGCAATAAAAGCTGAATAATAGCGATAGGCTAAAGCAAAAAAGCACGTTGCAACAATAAGTAGCATCACCGAATTCATAAATTCTCCTCCTTCTTTTATTGAGACATAGGTATTAGCTCTTACTACCTCCTTTAATAATCTTTTTAATTTTCTAATTATTTAATTATATAATATGTGAAATGCTTATTTCAGGCAATAATTTCGGTCTGGAATGTAAAAAAGGAGATAAACGACATAGTTCACCTCCCCAGATGCATTACAAATCAAATATCCTTTTTAATGAACAAGCTTGCTGACGGCTAACAGGTATCTCCATACTTGGCAACCCTTCAAGAATAAGATTATAAGTTCCATTGAACCATGGGATTACTTCCTTAATTTTTCCAATATTCACCAAATAAGAACGGTGGCTACGGAAAAAGGCTTGCTGTTCAAGCCTTTTCTGAAGATCATGCAGTGTCATATTCGAGTGATAAATCTTGTCATTAGCGTAGATAGCAATTTGACCGTCACAGCAGCAGGCCAATGTAATATCCTTTATATCAATAATGATCGCTTTACCATTGTTTTCAATCGCTAGCTTTTGCTTAGATTGGTGATAATTAGGATTTTTTAGATAAGCGACATGCAGGGAGCTCGACAGAAGGTTTCGAACCCGTTTTATGCACCTAGCAACCCGTTTCGATGAGAATGGCTTGAGAAGATAGTCAACAGCATCTACTTCAAATGCCTTTGCTGCAAATTCTTCATGAGCTGTTGCAAAGACAATTAATGGCGGAAACTCAGCAGTAACTATTCTTTCGGCTGCCTTGAGACCGTTCATTCCTGGCATCTCAATGTCTAGGAATACCAGATGTGGTCTTAATGTATCAATGACCTTGAGCGCATCATGGCAATTACTTGTCTGTCCTACGATATCAACATCGCCATTCTCTTCAAGTAAATATTTCAGTTCATTGCGAGCATGTTCTTCATCATCAACAATCATCGCCCGAATGCTCATTAATTTTGTCATGTTACCACCCCTTCACTCATCCTTATCGGAATGGAAAAGCGGACATTCGTGCCAAAACCTGGTACACTATCAATAGCCAATGCATACTGCGGGCCGTAAATGACTTTCAAACGATCATTGACGTTTGACAAACCGACGCCAGCTCCTTTTCCAAAACCATGAGTCATAATTTTGCTTAACAATTCTGGTATAATGCCCAGCCCGTTATCACTAATGCAAATGGCCACATGTTGTTGGTCCTTTTTAATGGAGATAGTGACAGTTCCCCCCTGCTCCTGGGTCAATAAACCATGTTTAACTGCATTTTCGACTAGTGGCTGCAAAGTAAAAATCGGAATCTGAACGTCAAGAGCGCCAGTCTCAATATCTTTTTCCACACTCAATCGATGCCCAAAGCGGGCCTTTTCAAGCGTTAAATAGGAATCAACTAATTCTAATTCCTCTTGAATGGTAACAAAGTCTCGTGCTGATTTTAAACTACGGCGAAAAAAATCACTTAATTCAATAATCAAATTCCGAGCCTCTTCAGAATTAGTACGGCAGAGTGAGACAATTGTGTTTAAGGAATTAAATAAAAAATGCGGATTAATCTGCGCCCTTAGCGCCTTCAGCTCAGCCTTAGTTGCTAATTCAGCCATTTGCTGAAGATTTGCCAATTCTAACTGGGTACTAAAAATCTGGCCAAGTCCCTGAGCAAATTCGATATCAAGCTCGGTAATCGCCGCCTCGGATGGATAATATATTGTTAGTGTGCCAACCTTTTCATCACGACACTGCAACTGCACAGTAATAGCAGATTTTAAGGGACAAGTGTTGTGAGGACATAAATCTTTAGCGATAGGAACAATAGCAATTTGACCGGTATGGAGGCAATGGCTTATCGTCTCTGTTAAGAGCGCTCCCCGAATATGATGGTCTGAACCCATTCCAACATGTGCGAGAATTTTCTCGCAATCGGTTATAGCCACGGCAGAAGCAGATGTCATGGTTTGGATCGTAGCTGCTACCTTTTCGGCCGAGTTTATGTTTAAGCCCTTTCTCCAGTGCGGCAAAGTGGCATTCGCAATACGAAGCGCTTTGTTGGTCTGGAGCGCACCAATCTTAGTCTGGTGCTCCCGAGCATTATGAATAATAATCATAAACACAGCAATCCCAATTGCATTAGCAAGTGACATTGGCAGTGCCACCTGATTCACTAAAGAAGCCGCGACAGGATAAGGTTTGGCAAAGATTAAAATAAGCGCCATGCTAAATAATACAACACTGACCCCTGTGACCACACCAGTAATTACTTCAGGGGTCTTCGGCTTCATTTTCACGCTAAGATATCCTGCCAAAACACCACCGATAATAGTAGCGATTCCGCATTCTATAGCTGTAAAACCACCAAGTGTCATTCGGTGAAGGCCACTGATTATACCAGTTAACCCACCAACCAGCGGTCCGCCCAAGAGTCCGGCGACTATCGTACCGGTGTCTCGGACATTGGCCAGCGCATCTTCAATAGGAATACCAAAATAAGTGCCTGCAATTGAAACTGTGGTGAAAAAAAATACGAGAACGATTTTTTCTTTGAGGGTTGTTTCGTTTTTAAATAAAGACCGAAAAGCCTGTGTCTGCGAAAAAACATATGCCACAACAGCAATGATTGCAATTCGCTGGAATAATATCACTGACAGGCTATCTTGCACACTATTACCCCTCTTCTATCAGTAAAGCTATTTCACGCATCATGGACTCGCTAATTTGATCCATTGTTTCCCGATTACCTTTCCCTTTATCAATAACGATTGGCTTACCAAACTTTACCTTGAATTTAGGCAATAGTTTATTGCCTAAATCTGCCGTGCCAATGAGTGCAGCAGGAATAATTGGTGCCCCTGTCTTAATTGCTATCATGGCCAGACCTTGTTCGGGTTTACCCAAAACACCGGTTTTGCTGCGTGTTCCTTCCGGGAACAAGCCCACTATTTCACCCGACTCTAATAAAGAGATTGCCGTCCGAATAGCAACGCGATCAGCCATACCCCGCCGAACAGGAAATGCCTTGAGCTGCGTAATAACCCAACTGAAAACTGGATAGCGGAAAAGTTCCTCTTTAGCCATAAAGTGAATATGTCTTGCCATGCTGACACCAAGGACAGGCGGATCTAATAAGCTTATGTGATTGGAAGCTATAATAGCGCCACCGCTTTTCGGGATATTATCATGGCCTGTTACCTCAAGGCGGAATAGTATTTTACAAATCAATCCAATGATTATTGTTAGAAACCTATACAACACCTGATCGCTCCTTGCATGCGTCAAGAATTCTTTGGACTGTGTCTTCTATTGTTAAGCCTGTTGTATCAATTAACATAGCATCCGGTACCTGCTTCAGGGGAGCAATCTCTCGTTCATAGTCCTTTTTGTCGCGGCTGGCAATATCATGGGTGATGTTTTTTAATGATACGTTAACTCCTGTGGAAATCAATTCTTGCCAACGACGTTTTGCCCTCTCCTCTATTGAAGCTGTCAAAAAAATTTTCACATCAGCATCTGGTAAGACACAGCTGCTGATGTCGCGTCCATCCATAACAACACCACCTAACCGAGCCATTTCTCGCTGTTTTAGAATCAAAACTTCCCTAATCTCTGGAATTTGAGCAATTTCAGCAACTTTTCGCGACACTTCAGGAGTGCGGATTTGTTCAGTTACATCAATCCCATCAACATAGACCATGGTTTTGTCTTCAACAAGCTCCAGCTTTAAATCAACCTTACAAACCTCATCAGTCAATGCCTGGCTATTCTGTGGACTTATCTTCCTGGTCATGGCCAACCACGTGACAGCTCGGTACATGGCTCCGGTATCAATATATGTATATTTCAAACATCTGGCGGCAATTTGCGCAACAGTACTCTTGCCTGCGCCAGCTGGTCCGTCAATTGCGATTGTCAGTTTTTTCATGCGTCCTCCATTATTATCAGGATTGCACTGAACTTAGCTTAGCCAGCACGTTATAAAAATTAGGATACGATATAGTGACACAGTCAGGTGATTCTATTTCCACTCCTTGGGCAGCAGCACCCGCAATTGCTAACGCCATTGCCATACGGTGATCATGATAAGAGCAGCAAGTAGCAAACTTTAAATCACCTTCCGGAGTAATAATCAGTCCATCGTGAGTCTCATTGATATGAGCACCCATCTTCGTCAACTCGGTACTTATTGCTGTTAACCGGTCAGTCTCCTTAACTCTAAGCTCGGCTGCACCCCTAATGATTGTTCGGCCCTTTGCAAACAAGGCTGCAACTGTTAGTACAGGTATCTCATCCACCAGACTGGGAATAAGCTCAGGCTCAATATCAATACCGTTTAGCTGTGCCGATGATACAATGATATCAGCAATAGGCTCCTTGCCGGCAAATGACTCATTTGTTACTTGTATATTAGCACCCATGCGTTTTAGAACATCAATAACCCCGGTCCGGGTAGGATTCATTCCGACATTGTGTAAAATGAGCTTGCTATCAGGAATGATTGAGGCTGCTACCAGCCAAAAGGCCGCTGAGCTGATGTCGCCCGGGACGATTAGAGATTCGGGTGCTTTAAGTTCTCGGACTGGCTCCAATGTAATGACAGTTCCTGATACACTTATCGGTACACCGAAAGCTGCCAAAATTTTTTCCGTGTGATCACGCGATCGATGAGGCTCAGTGATAACGGTAGCCCCATCCGCGAAAAGTCCGGCCAACAGCAACGCCGATTTAAGTTGGGCGCTCGCAACAGGGGTCGTATATTTAATACCTCGAATTTGATTTGCAGGTGCTATAGCGAGCGGTGCGTATTGATTGTTGCCCCGCCCTAGAATAGAGACACCCATTTGTGATAAGGGCTTTATTACTCTTCCCATCGGTCGGGTACAGAGCGACTGATCCCCGGTCATAACGCTAAAAAAAGGTTGTGCCCCCAAAATTCCGGCAAGCAGCCTCATAGTCGTACCGGAGTTTCCAGCATTAAGGATGTCTAGTGGTTCCTTAAGACCAAATAATCCGTTACCTGTAATGACGAGTTCATCGGCAGCTTTTTGCTCAACCTTGACCCCTAATGCACTCATGCATGAAACAGTAGAC
>JAQWAQ010000141.1 GCA_028707635.1 Negativicutes bacterium | reverse complement strand
GATCGGTAACGTCAGATACACCCTGGTTGACTTTTTTCCCTTGTTCCGTGTGTTCAGAGGAATTTTCACTAAATGATGCCCTTGGTGAGCATTTTTGCCCTGATTTTCCTTTTCCTTGTCCTTTTGCACTTTGTTGCCTTCTACCGGGGGAGTACTTTGAACCTTTTGCTGTCGACTAGCAGAAATCTGCTGCCATTGTTCGGCAGATTGCTCTTGCTGCGACATAATGTTCTTGTCAGCTAACTGTTGCGTTTTTCCGACATCGGTAGCCCGTGGAATAATTATTTGTAAATCAACTGGCCTAAGGCTCATATTCACCACCATCCCATTCATACTATCTGCTACAGTACTCAATAGAGGTGAGTCATTCTAAACAAAACAATCATTATAGGTTTATTCTTGCCACTATTTAAACGAACCAACTTTTATTTCTCCATTATCGGCATAAAAAGAAACAAATTTATGTTGTTCACGCATTGGTTTAACTAATGTGCCAACAACTATTTTTACACCTGGATATACAATATCAGAGATCCGAATACGCCCGTATCTCATTTCCTCTAATGCTAATTCAATTTCGGTATTTCTATTACGAAATACCTCAATTTGACCGACCAAGTGAAATTGAGTCTTTGTGAGTTTAAGAAGCATTTCTTTTCGCTCAGGAGGCATACTATTCTGATCCATCGACTTTAATATACTTAGTGCCTTGATCGCTTGATCAAGGCTTGTCTCTAATTTTTTAATTTCTTTGCGAATATGCTGATATTCTTGCCGAAGTATAGGATTAACTCCTACTTCAAGTTCAGTATTTGTTGCCATATGAGTACCGGCAACCTTAGCCCGTATTTCATCTCCCGCAGTGACAGTTCCCCCTGCAATAAGTCCTCTACGCCCCTCAACAATAATCTTCTTGCCAGCAGACACTTTAGAGTGCAAAATAACATCACTCACAGTAACATCTTGCCCGGCAATCACGGTAGCATTTTCAATATATTTAACAACAACATTTTCAGTTGCTTTAATATAGCCACGGTGCATACCTTGAATCCCCATACGGATCGTTACATTTTTTCCTTCAACTACACCGCCGCTTACATTACCATTGATTTCCACATCACCTTGTGCCTTAACAGTAAAACCTGCTTGCACTGACCCACGGATGACAACACTGCCGACAAACTCAATATTGCCTGTCGATAAATCAACGTCCTCCTTGACCTCAATTACTGGAATGATATTAATTTTATTATTAACAAATACGAGCTGTCCTGCTATCCCCGCAACAAGTTGATTGCCCTCAATAAGCTTAACATTCTTCCCCATCGGCAACGGTATATCCTTGCCAGGTTTGGCACCAACCTGCTGCCCAAAAATATCAATCCCTGAAACACCTGGAGTTGGCGGCACTTTTTCGGCTAATACTTCACCTTCGTACACTGTCGTAAACATATTTAAACTTTTAAAGTCAACCCGACCATCTTCTTGCTCGGCAGGTTTCCCTTTATTTTCTAAATTAGTGCGATACTCAATACGACCATTAACTCCGTCTAACGGACGTTGCCCTTTTGCACAAATAATTTTAAGACCAGGCCGCTCAAACGCTTTTTGGATTGCTGCATGGTCGACACCAAAAACAATACCGGTTTCTTGAACCTTACTCATAATAAGATCTAAAGTAACTGGACGGCTATTCTTAGCAACAACGACTTGAAGTGATGCCTCCATACGGTCACGTTCTACAACAACTTGAATATCCGGGTCAACTTTAGGCACTAGAGCATCTGCAATCTTAACCTGTTTTCCTTCCGCTTCACGAACGACCTGAAGCGTTAGCGACTTATTATATTCATCGATATCCCTTTTTTTTAAATCCTCAAAAACAACCGTTTCTAAAACTCGAGCACCCTCGCCCTGGGGCGCATGAACAGAAAGATATACACCGTCACTAAGAAGATGGATAGAATAGAAGCCATCTAGTTTATCATCATTTTGCTCGGCTTGTTCTAATATACGCTCATCATCATTCATTATTTACTCCTCATATCAGACTGGATTTAATTCTTGACAAAGCGCCGCGCATCCTAAAGACTGCCTTAGTATGAAGTTGAGATATACGGGCCTCGGAAAGTTTCATGATTACGCTGATTTCTTTCAATGTCAAGCCTTCATAGTAGTATAAAGTAACAACTAATCTTTCTTTATCCGGTAGTCTGTCAATCGCTTTCGCCAAGGTATCTTTGACTTCTTTTTCTTCGATATTTTCTGACAGATTAAGCGACTGATTTGATGATGTTTCTGTTTTTGCAAATTCTTCAAGAGGAATGATCGTGCTTGCATTCAGTTTATTAAGCAAATGATGCAATTCAGTGACTGTTGTATCATTTGCTTCGGCAATTTCTTGATCAGTTGCCGAACGACCTAGTCTATTCTCAAGGTCAGCCAGCGTACTTTCATACTGACGCGCCTTTTGACGCAGTGAAGAAGGAACCCAATCCTGGGCTCGGATCGAATCTAGAATAGAACCTCTAATACGTGCAACTGCATAAGTCTCAAACTTTATTCCCCGCGCCGGGTCAAACCGTTCTAAGGACTCTAGAAGACCAAAAAAACCATTACTGATTAAATCCTCTTTATCAACATGGTGCGGCATACCAATCGCAAGCCTACCTGCGACCAACTTAACCAGTGGAATATAATGTTCAATCAGCATCTCTCGAGTTTCAGCCGTCTTCGTTTTCTGATACTGATTCCATAGTTGATTAACATCCATCATTTTTTAAAACCCCCAACTTACGTGCATCAATCCTCGGACTTGGGAATTCGTTCAAGATTGTCAGGGGTAAACGCAATAAATAAATTTTCCTTGGAGCTATCCGCAGAATTATTCTCGTTTGTTGATTCCTCTTTACTAATAATATCGACTTTTTGTCCTTTAACATTAACACTTTTAAAACCAGGCAGTGCAAATTTTTCGGCTGTACTCGCCAATATATAGCCCAAAACTCCAAATAAAATAAATGAAATCACGAAACGATAAAGAATAGTCCACAGCCTGATGTCAGACAAAAAACTCGTTATCAGTGTGAGGATTCCAACAATTAGTGCTAAGCCTAGCGCACACCTCAACTTATGCACTATATCCCCCCTACTACAGCTCTTTTTCGCCCTTATCTATCGTTTTTACACGATAAATTCCCGAATCGAGCTTAAGTTCTACTGTTCTTCCGTAATTTCCGCCAGTATCATCCGCAATGAGTCTAATATCAATCTTTTTTAAAACATTTCTTACGGCTTCGGCATTACGTTCACCGACACGCATAATATCTGTGGCATTAGCGAACGCAAACATTTGCGACCCACCCGCGATTTTGGCAACCATTCGTGATTTAAATGCACCCAATTTAAGCATATCATCAAGCATGCGCGGCAACGCAGTATCAGCAAACTTTGCCGGGTTTTCAGCAGAACGGGCCTGCGTACTGTCAGGCAGCATAATATGAGCTAACCCGCCAATCTTAGTCATTGGATCATACAGCGCAATGCCAACACATGATCCTAAGCCATAACTAATTAAACTTGCCGGGTTTTTGCCCACTTTATAATCTGCCATACCTACTTTAATTAACTCAGACATTATTCCTTCACCCCTATTGCTGCAAGAATAGTAGTCAGAGAGCCAGGATCAGGAATAAGGAAAAAATGCCCTTTCACGTCATCAGTCGCAGTCGTAAATTCAGTTTCAATGACAAGGGCATGATCGCCCATTTGGCCAAGTTGACTTAAAATTACGCTTAAAATAGCTCCAGCCATATCTACGGCCAACGCCGGAATTGATGGTAGCAGCGTAAGGTGCGTAAAGTAAGACAATGCGTTAAGATATGCCCCGGCGAGTATATTGCCTATTTCCATTAAGGCAGATTCATCCATAGACGTTAATGATGTGGTACTCCCCGGTTCACGCCCCATCAGCATATCAACAAGGCAAAATGCGCTATCACGCGGCAACAGGAACAATATACTGCTTGGCGCAGGACCAAAAACACGCAAATAAACACCTGCTACCATTGCATCTGGGCCACCTACCACGTTTGGTACATCGTCTAAAGGCATGATTGCGACCTGCGGTACCGTCATATCGATCTTACGATTAATAATTTGTGATAAAGCAGTAGCAGAGTTACCAGCGCCGACATTGCCAATCTCACGAAGTGCATCAAGTTGCAATGCAGATAGCTTCAAAATATCTTCGTACAATATTTCCACCCCATTTGTCAATTGGAAACAAACACCACATTACTCTTTTGTTAACTGGCTTTGTTATCCTGCCCAGTGCCAATAATTTCATTTAGATTGAGTAGAATAAGTAATCTGTCGTCTTGCTTGCCGACACCGCTGAGATAATTAGCCGCAACACCGCCTACTACAGTGCTGGGTAATTCAATATGATCCTGGTTTAGCGCTGTAACTTCGGAAACTGAATCAACGATCATACCAACCGTGATATCTTCAACCTTAACAATGATGATCCGGGTAGCATCACAGTCGTCTTGTGCAGGTAAGTTAAGGCGTTTGCGCAAGTCAAGTACAGGAAGCACGCTACCGCGCAAATTTATAACACCCTTAATATATTGTGGAGTATGAGGAACACGCGTGATATCAGTCATTCGCTTAATTTCCTGAACCTGGAGAATACCAATACCGTATTCCTCACGCCCAAGCTTAAAAACAACTAATTGAACTTCACCATCTGCATACGTTTTTTCTGACAAGTCTTTCACTCCTCTCTATTGAAGTAAAGCACTAACATCAAGAATCAGTGCAACCTGGCCATTACCCAGTATTGTCGCACCAGCAATAACTTTTATGCCTGCAAGAAGCTTACCAAGTGACTTAATGACGATTTCCTGTTGACCAATCAGATTATCAACTACGATACCAGCCTTATTGTCACCAAAATGAACAATAACAATAAACAACTCATCCTGCATCTTATCAGAACCTTGCTGGCTACCTAATACTTCTGACAAACGAATAATTGGAATAATCTGACCTCGAAGTAAAATCACTTCCTGGTTTTGAATTGTTTTTATATCGCTTTGCGTAATGCTGATCGTACTATCAATTGATCCAAGGGGAATAGCATAAATTTCTTCAGTTACTTTTATAAGAAGCGCCTGAATAATCGCCAATGTCAATGGTAAACGAATTTTAAATCGACTACCTGCATTAATCTTAGTTTCGACATCAACCATGCCGCCCAATGATTCAATCTTATTCTTTACTGCATCCATACCGACACCACGTCCTGAAACATCAGTAACGGTATCGGCCGTTGAAAACCCGGGAAGAAAGACTAACCGCACAGCTTCATTATTGTCCATTTTATCTGCTTCAGCCTGAGTAATCAGATTTTTCTCTACGGCCTTGCGCTTTACAACGTCAGCATCAATTCCTTTGCCATCGTCCTCTACCATAATAATAACATTGTTACCTTCATGGCAGGATACTAAGCGTATCTCCCCTACCGGATTCTTGCCTTTAGCTTGGCGTTCATCAGGATGTTCAATCCCATGATCAATCGCATTACGTAAAAGATGTACAAGCGGGTCACCTATCTCATCAATAACTGTGCGATCAAGCTCGGTTTCTTCACCTTGAATAATTAAGTTTATTTCCTTATCCAATTCTTTTGATAAATCCCGCACCATCCGCGGAAACCGATTAAAGACTTGTCCAACCGGCACCATCCGCACCTTCATAACTACACCTTGCAAATCGGTCGTTACACGATCCATTTGTTCAATTGTTTCAACAAGATCAGTCAATCGATGGGTTAATCCAATTTGTTCAAGTCTGGTTTTATTAATAACAAGTTCGCCGACCAAAT
>JAQWAQ010000140.1 GCA_028707635.1 Negativicutes bacterium | reverse complement strand
AGGTAGAAGCAAGTGCCATCGCCGAACTTTCTAAGTATCGGCGCTTATTATCAAAAATAGCTTTGGCAATAGTTCCCGTCCCACAACAGGGATCAATGACATCATCGCCCCAATCATCAACTGTCATATTTACCAATAAATCAGCCAAAATACTCGGAGTTGCGTACTGTCCTACTAATTCACGCCGAGCCGAATACACTACTTTTTCAAGAATATTTTGGAGTATATCTTGGCTAACGTTTTCCAGCCTAATATCAGTCAGAAATGCATTAAGTTCAGTTAACTCTTGCCATGCTGCGTCTGTTAAAACCTGACTACAAATCATTGGCTGAAAGATATTTAAAAAATCGCACTGCCTTGTAATATTGCTTATTATTAGAGAGGCTTCCTCAACATTTGTGCCGGGGGTTATCCTATCAATTTCTCTTGCGGCAGTAAAAAATCTTTTCATCCATTGC
Source organism: Negativicutes bacterium (assembly GCA_028707635.1). Taxonomy (GTDB): domain Bacteria; phylum Bacillota; class Negativicutes; order JAAYSF01; family JAAYSF01; genus STF2-20. Next base: position 5,469 of record JAQWAQ010000140.1, on the reverse strand, counting down.
GCAAATAATAACCGATTCAACCACTGGAGTAGATTAACCTTAGCAAGAGCATTCCACTGGTCTGGTTCATCGATAAAATATTCGGAGTGGCACAACCTCCACCAGTTATTGATTTCCGCCCGCGTAGTCGCATTAGCCCCTGCCGTCCGGCGCAGCAACTCACCTACCCCTTGTTTATGCCCCAAAATGACATCGACTATTGTATTTCGGTCAAAGACTTCATGGAAATTCGCACTAAAAATAGTTCCTATTTCCAAGAAGTCATTGATATCGGCAATTATTCTTTCAAGTAATTGCCGCCATTCGCGCCATCGGTTAATCACTTCTTCTCTGTTTCTTATTGTGATCTCCCAGTGCCGCACAGGTAAAAACCTGCCACTTGCCTGTTCTAGCACATACAAAGCAGCATTTGTTACATTCCAGACTAAAAAACTGTTTAGACCCAATAACCGCGCTTTGCGCTCGGCGTTATTAAGCAACTCATTATCCGTAATGGGCGTATCCGGCATTTTTAATTCCCAACCCTGCACTATTCTTGAATCATCGCCAAAAAGAAGCACATCAGGAAATAAAACGCCGCCTTCATTTTTTAGTGTAGACTCGCCACCGGCCCGTCGAACAGCTCGACCCATTCGCGAACACAACAAGTTTATTTCTGATATTACATCAATTGCCCAGCTTCTTTCGTTGTATCGGATTGACAAGCTATACCCTCCTCGAATTCTTCAATAAGCTCCGATTTATGAATAGCATTAGCAATTTCTTGATCACGAACGTGAGTCCACGCTTCTTCTAACCGCCCCTTGGCTACTTGGATATAATCAATTGCTTCCCGTTTAAAGAGATGCACATCTTCGTTTTTTTCAATCCCGACAAAGTTCCGTCCTTCTAGCAATGCGGAGACTAAAAATGTCCCGCTCCCAAACGCATTATCTAACACTAAGTCGCCCGGATTGGTGTAGGTGCGAATGAGATAGCGTCCCAGTGCGATCGGTTTTTGGGTCGGATGCCAGACCTTCCCTTCGCTCTCGGCCGTTTTAAAATACACGATGTCAGTAGGGTAGCGTTCACCCTCACTAAATACATGTACCGGATTAAAATCCCCATAACTACCGGAAAGCTGGTTCTTTCTAACCCCTTTATTATAGGGTTCGCCGATCGTCATCTGGGGATTATAGACCGGCTGCTTACGATAAAAAATGCAGATATCTTCATGTTTGCGCAACGGCTGCTTCTTAGCATTTAAAAAATTGGTCGGTTTGGACTTTTCCCAGATGACTTTATATTTAAACATTTGAGCTTGGCTCAACATGACCTTGGCTGTAAAGATTCCTGATGAAGTTAAGGCGATCACGCCGTTGGGCTTAACAACTCTTTTGTATTCCTGCCAAAGCTCCTCTAAGGGAATGATACTATCCCAGTTGTTTTGGGTGATTCCATAAGGCAAATCACAGAGCACCATATCGACAGAATTTGCCGGAAAATGTTTTAGGACACTGATACAGTCTCCTTCAAAGATTCGATTTGCAATAGATAGATTATTAAATTCAAGTTCATTCTTTCTAAGTGTACTTAGCATAAAATCCCGCCTTCTAATTACAAAAACATAGCATAACTTGTATATATGTTCGCTATTTTTACTCGGTAGTCCTTCTGTTAGGCTAACTTGGCTAAAACCTTCTTCATAGTTGACACTGGTAACAATTTCTAATATTCTTAATATGAGCATGGAATTTGGCCAAGTAAAAGAGGGGGACTCTTAGAATGGCTTAGTCATCGGATAAAGCCGTTTTGCTCTGGGCATCATATTCTATACATACATGGAAAGGGGAAAAAAACAATGAAACTTATTACTGTAGGTGACATGGCCCCGGACTTTACCTGTAAGGATAATCGGGACCAAACGATTTGTCTGTCCGATTTCAGAGGCAAAAAGGTATTGCTATCATGGCATCCATTGGCCTGGACGGCAATCTGTACTGACCAAATGCGCGCCCTTGAAAACAACTTTGAGCAATTTCAAAAACTCAACACCGTTCCACTTGGCTTCAGTGTTGACCCGGTTCCCAGCAAGAAGGCCTGGGCACAAGTCCTTCAGATAAAAAATGTCCAGTTACCATCAGACTTTTGGCCTCACGGAAAAATTGCAAGCGACTATGGGATCTTCCGAGAAAAACAAGGATTCTCCGAGCGAGTGAATATCATCATTGATGAAAACGGCAAGGTCATATGGGTTAAAGTGTATCCCTTGGCCCAGCTTCCTGATATAAACGAGGTCATGAACTTCCTCGCCACACAATCATAATCAACGACCCCCGGCCATTTGGCCGGGGTTACTTATTTCACGAAAGACTAAATAAAGTGAGACTTGATTCATATGGAGTCTTAACTCCACCTGAATCCTAGTCGAACCGTATCCAGGGACCAAGCCGCTTTGCACTCCCTTTTGTAGAAGAAGGGAGTCTTAAAGCAGCTTAGTCATCGGATTAAACAATCGCCTCTTGTATGATTCCGTCTGTCAGCGTATAAACTTGATAAGGTATTTCACTGAAATCAGAACTTGAAACAACCTCTTTTATGATATGCATGAACTGGTCCTGGCAGGTGAAAAGAAAAATCTGCTGTGCTGCCGCTGCTTGGAGAAGGCCTTTTATAATGCCCTTCTGTCGTTCACAGTCGAATTTAACCAATACATCATCTAAAATTACCGGCAGCGGCTCAGCTGCTTTATTAAATTCCTTGGCAAGAGAAAGACGAATAGCCAGATACACCTGATCTGCTAACCCACAACTCCAAGCCTGTTCACCTTTGACCTTGTGTACCCTGTCTTCCAATTGAACAAGTCCGCCCGGCGTAATTAAACGATATCGACTACCAGTCATCAACTTTAACAAGGCATCGGCCTCTTTAATAACGCCCGGCTGGCGTTCCCGCTCATAGACTGCACGCGTTTCCTCCAATAAGCTTCTACAAAGAGCACCGGATAACCATTCCCGAACTGAATGCTTTAGCTGTCCATGAGACTGCTCTTGTTTAACCCTGGCCTGCTCAAGACTTAGGCTTTGCCGCATTTGTTCGAGCTTCTCATTTAAGCGGCCCCTTGCATCTCGGCTAACGTTAATTGAATTCTGCAGCCGTTCCCGCGCAAGCTTTAAACGCTCAAATTCGGTCTCGATTTCAGCTGCAGTCATAGCCGCCAAGTCGACAAACAACGACCGTTCCTTCTCCTCACTGCCAGCGACAGCCCGGAGAAAGGCCTTGTTGTTTTCAATATGACTTTGATAGTTTTTCCATTCTTGATAATCCTGCGCCATCTTCCGAAACTGCGGAACTTCCTTAACCGTTTCGCCACATGTTAGATCCACCTCGCTAAGCAGCTCGGCGTATTGCTTTCTCACAGCTTTCATTCGGTTGTTCAAGACCGCCAATTCCTGCTCGGTAACGCCGATTGTCTGTAATAAATTGTTGGCTTTTCCCTGATTAGCTTTCGACATCACAAGGGCCGCATACAACTGATCGAGATCCTCCAGATCTCCATTAGCTGCAGCCATACCACCGATCCGTGTTATGATACCGGAAATTTCGGTTCGTTTAACGGCAAGATAATTTTTGGTATTGTCGACCCGTCCTTGTAAAGACTGCCAATAACTATGCGCAACCCGTGCGGCTTCGATGGCTGTCAGCACGGTATCTAACCCCTCCGGTTTGGCATTAAACGGAAAGCCTTTCTCATTAAGCCAGGCTTGCCAGTTTCTTTCTAGTTGCCTCAACTGTTGGGCTGCTTGCTCTTTATGAGCATTTCCATCCGCTATCGCTTTTACGCTGTCCCGCAGCTCTTGTTCGGCCTCATCAATTTTCCCGGTAATCCCATCCCATTTCTGATAGGTCTGGCGGACATAAGCTACTTTTTGAACAATGTCATTCAAATCGTCTAAATTATTAAGTTCACCCCAGCCATAAGTAGTGCCTAGTTCGTCAATCTGCTGCCTAACTTGTGCCATCCTAGCTTGAAGCTCGTTAATGTCAAACTCGGTTTTTGTTATATACTGATCCAGCCGGATTTCCTCGGCCGCGCGTTCTTGTTCACGGCTGGATATCATTTGCTTCATATTGTTGCGTAAAACATGCGAGTACCACACAAGCGGTAATCCCACTACCAACGTTCCAGCTACGGCTCCTGCACTTCCAGCCATCCCAAAATACCCCGCACAACCGGCTGTCACCAATCCAATCAGCACTGGAATAAACACTGGCATCAGGCTAGACTTGACAGCAGCCTTCTGCCGTATGTTGATCAACTCCCCCGTGAGTCGTTCTGCCTCTTGGCGCTTGAGATCCAGTCTGGCATTCCATCCGTCAAGTTGCATCAGCTTTGTTTGTACCGTCTTTGTTGCAGCTTCTTGAGCTACAAGCTCTTCTTCGGTCCTAACCGGGGATTCATCCAGTTCACTTAACTTTAACTCAAACTGGGCCAGCTTGGCACGGAGGGCATTTACCCTCTCGGCCTCCCCTCTTTCCCTTTCAATCATCTGACACTGCTCTGTCCGGCTATAAGCAAAAGCCTCTGCGTATTCCCGCACTTGCTGACGAATAGAAACCGAGGTATCAACAGCTTCTAATTTCGATTCATCCCAACCCGCACCGATCTCTTGCAGACTTTTTAAAAAACCTTGCCAAGCTCGATCGCACTCAGCTTTATCCTGCGATAAGCCCTCAAGCGCCGCCGCGAACTTACCTCTATCCTTATAGAGATGCTCAATCTGATCGGCCTCCTCTAAAATGCCTTCATCAAGAATAATATGCTGGTGTTTTTCAACCATGTCGTCCAGAAGCTGTTTCTTAACTGCAATATCAGCATTGAGATCGGCCGCACTGTTTAACAATCCAGCATACCGGGCAGCACCATCGGCCGGAAAGTCTTTAGCATAAGCCAGTATTGATACCTTTTCTTCTACTATTTGCAATTGGGCCCATGGCTCACGTGCCTTGGTCAGTTCATTCAAGCGCAGCAGCCGTGCATCTGTTGCAGCAAGTTCACCACTCGCCTCCTCGATCAGGTGCAGTAATCGCTGACCTTCCGCTTGTGCCCGGGCGTATTCTTTATCCTCATTTTCCAAGGCAGCGATTTGATCATCGGTGTCGCTCTTTTCAGGGCTGTTTAACTGGAAAAGTCTATGTCAATTGGTGTATACTAAAAATTAGAGAAGGAAGAACAGGGAAAATTTTCTGGGGAGGGGATGTCCATGGAAAAGCAGCAGGAACGTGACCAGAGATATCTGGAAGCTATCGAAGAGCTTACCCAGAATATCTGGCGCTGTAAAGAAAAGTATAATTTAACGGAAGAGACAAGCGTCGTGATCACCGCCAATGCGTACTTAACAAACGGCGGAGAGGACAACGTCTGCAACCTGTTCCTGTATCTATGCAAACAGCTGCTCGACATGGACGCTTCCTTTGCGCCTCCCTCTC
>JAQWAQ010000025.1 GCA_028707635.1 Negativicutes bacterium | reverse complement strand
CATATCACCGGTAGAAATGTGGGGAATGTTAAACTTACTTACTAACTCAGCCGCCTGTGTGCCTTTTCCGGCTCCAGGGGGCCCCATCAGCAGAATATACATTGACAGCTAACCTCCCTATTTCATAAAACCTTGATAATGCCTCATCAATACGAGTGCTTCTATCTGTTTCATAGTATCAAGGGCCACGCCTACCACAATTAAAAGGGCTGTGCCGCCGAAATATACCCCTTCGATGCCAGTTATCCCAGCAACGAAGTTCGGCAATATAGCAATCAACGCCAGGAAGACTGCCCCAGCCAGGGTAATTCTGGTCATAACGCGGTCCAAATAATCGGCGGTTGACTTACCGGGCCGGAGACCTGGAATGAAACCACCGTGCTTTTTCATGTTCTCTGCCATATCCGATATGTTTAAAGTAACCGCAGTATAGAAATACGTGAAAAATATTATGAGCAGCGCATACAGCGTTGTCTGTAGCGGTGTTCCCCACGCAAACCAATCTGCCACCGTTTTTACCCAGGACACATCAACAAACTGGGCAATAGTTACTGGAAACATGAGCACGGATGACGCAAAGATTATTGGAATAACACCCGCTTGATTGACTTTAAGCGGTATATGAGTAGAATGACCACCATACATTTTACGACCAACAACACGTTTCGCATATTGTACCGGAATACGGCGCTGGCCTTGCTGAATGGCGATTACGAATACTATCATTGCGACTGCAATGATGGTAAATAACAAAACGTTAAACCAACTGATCGTTCCTGCTGTGACATACTGATAAATCACATACAGGCCATCAGGAAGTCTTGATATGATACCAGCAAAAATAATTAATGAAATACCGTTGCCAATACCTTTCTCGGTAATTTGCTCGCCTAACCACATCAAGAATGTAGTTCCAGCGGTTAATGTTAATGCAACTAATAAATATGAGCCAATGCTTGGGTTAATAATGGCTACCTTTAGGCCGAAAGCCATACCTATGGCCTGAATAAATCCTAAAAGTACAGTGCCATAGCGTGTGATCTGGGTAATCTTCTTTCGCCCTTCTTCGCCTTCTTTGGCCCACTGTTCAAACTTCGGTACTACAACCGTTAAAAGCTGCATGATAATTGAAGCATTGATATAAGGCGTAATACTCATTGCAAATATCGAGAACTTGCTAAGTGCACCACCAGAGAACAGGTCCAACAGGCCAAACAGATTGCCTGAAGTAAAAAGCTGTTCTATTACAGAGGCATCAACTCCAGGAACAGGAATATGAGTGCCAGCCCTAAAAATCACAAACATTGCTAGCGTAAATAGTACCTTTTGCCTGAGCTCGGTTATTTTGAGTATATTGGACAGGGCAGAAAGCACCTAGATCACCTCGACTTTTCCGCCAGCAGCGGTGATCTTTTCAACTGCCGACTTGGTAAAGCCGTTGGCTATAATAGTGAGTGCCTTAGTCAGTTCACCATTGCCTAATATGCGCACACCGTCGTGTACGTTTTTCAGTATACCGGCTTCAATGAGCGCAACCGGATCTACTACAGCGCCGTCATCAAAACGGTTAAGCTGTTCGATATTAACTTCAGCGTATTCTTTAGCAAATTTATTGTAAAAACCGCGCTTAGGAAGTCTGCGATAAAGCGGCATCTGACCGCCTTCAAAGCCTGGGCGAGTACCGCCGCCTGCGCGGGAGTTCTGACCTTTATGACCTTTACCTGCGGTTTTGCCAAGACCAGACCCTAATCCCCGGCCTACACGAGTGCGAACCTTCTTGGAACCGGGTGCTGGAGCTAAGTCGTGTAATTTCATGAGTAGCACCTCCTTACTAGTCTTGTACTTCTTCTACCTTAACCAGATGTTCCACTTTGCGAATCATACCCCGAATTGTCGGTGTATCATTTTGTACAGCGGAGCTCTGCATTCTCTTTAAACCTAAAGCCTTAACAGTAGCGCGTTGGTCTTCAGGTCTGCCGATCAGGCTTCTGGTAAGAGTAATTTTAACTTTTGCCATGATGATGTTACCTCCTTAGCCCAAAAGTTCCTGAACAGTTTTACCACGAAGTGCTGCAACTTGCTCAGCACGTTTCAGCTGTTCAATGCCTTGGAAAGTAGCGCGCACCATGTTATTGGCATTGGATGATCCCAATGATTTGGTGAGAATGTCACGAACACCTGCGAGCTCGAGCACGGCACGAACAGGACCGCCTGCAATAACACCAGTACCTTCGGAAGCTGGCTTCAAGAGCACTTTTCCTGCACCAAAAATGCCGGTGATTTCGTGAGGAATGGTCGTTCCAACAAGAGGAACTGTAACAATATTTTTCTTGGCATCTTCAACGCCTTTTCTGATTGCCTCCGGCACTTCCGATGCTTTGCCTAAACCATAGCCGACATGACCGTTTTCATCACCAACAACTACAAGAGCGCTGAATGAAAAACGACGACCGCCCTTTACAACCTTTGCAACTCTATTAATAAATACAACTTTTTCTTTAAGTTCAAGAGTTGAGTAATCAATTCTGGCCATTACTTTACCTCCTTTTCTTAGAATTCGAGCCCTGCTTCACGTGCTGCTTGGGCAAGTTGAGCGACACGACCATGGTAGATATATCCACCGCGATCAAATACTACTTGCTTAATTCCTTTAGCTAAAGCGCGTTTAGCGACTGCCTCGCCAACAACCTTAGCTGCTTCGATATTTCCGCCATACTTAACAGTTTCACGAATTTCTTTATCCATAGTGTTGGCTGCTACAAGCGTAGTACCAGTCACATCATCAATAATCTGCGCATAAATGTTGCTTAAGCTGCGGAACACATTCAGGCGTGGTCTTTCAGCAGTGCCAACTACTTTACGGCGCATTCTATAATGACGTTTTTGGCGTGCTGCATTCTTGTTATCCTTACGAAGCAAGGTATTCACTCCTTTCGCTTAAATCTTACTTCTTACCTTTACCGCCGGCTTTACCCACTTTACGACGGATATGTTCGCCTTCGTACTTAACGCCTTTGCCTTTATAAGGTTCAGGTTCTCTAAAGCCACGAATTTGAGCAGTCAACTGACCAACAGCCTCTTTGTCAATACCTGACACAATGATTTTGTTGGGAGCTGGAACGTCAATAGTAATGCCTTCTGGCGGCACTACTTCAACCGGATGGGAAAAACCTAAAGTCAATCCGAGTTTATTGCCTTGCTTAGTTGCTCTGTAGCCAACACCTACGATTTCAAGAGTCTTTTTAAATCCCTCTGTAACTCCGATAACCATGTTGGATATGAGTGTACGGGTTAAACCGTGTAATGATCTGTGTTCTTTTTCATCGGAAGGCCGTTTCACAAGGATGGTATTATCTTCAATATCGATAATCATCGCCTTGGGAACTGTGCGAGTTAACTCGCCTTTAGGGCCTTTAACCGATACCACATTGCCATCTAGCTTTACTGTTACACCAGCAGGGATAGCAATCGGCATCCTACCAATTCTCGACATATGTGCACCTCCTAGCTCAAAAAAGTCAGCTTACCAAACGTAGGCCATTACTTCGCCGCCAAGACCCTCTTTACGAGCTTGCTTGTCGGTCATAATGCCTTTTGAAGTTGAAATGATGGCAACTCCAAGACCACCCAGTACGCGAGGAATTTGATCATTCTTTGCATACACCCGAAGGCCTGGTTTGGAAATACGCTTAATGCCTGTGATTACTTTTTCACGGTTCGGTCCGTATTTTAATGAAATCCGCAATACACCCTGCTTGTCGTCCTTAATTAATTCGTAATCTTTGATAAAGCCTTCATGTTTTAACATGTCAGCGACAGCCTTCTTTATTTTCGAGGCCGGTATTTCTACTTTATCGTGATAAACCGAATTAGCATTGCGAATACGGGTTAGCATATCAGCAATTGGATCGGTCATTACCATTGAACATACCTCCTTCCTGTTTCTACCAGCTAGCTTTGGTAACCCCTGGTATGGCACCTTTGTAGCTCAGTTCTCTGAAGCAAATACGGCACATTTCGAATTTACGAAGATAGCCGTGCGGACGTCCGCAAATTTTACATCTATTGTGATGACGTACTTTAAACTTCGGTTCTTTGGCCCATTTTTGAATCAATGCCTTTTTGGCCACAACTGTCCCTCCTTTACGCGCTGAATGGCATACCCATAAGTTTCAATAATTCGCGAGCTTCTTCATCTGTTTTTGCTGTTGTAACAAAGATGATATCCATGCCACGAATTTTATCGATTTTATCATATTCGATTTCAGGGAATATCAGTTGCTCTTTTACCCCCATGGTATAGTTACCACGGCCGTCAAACGCCCGAGGACTTACGCCGCGGAAATCGCGTACGCGGGGCAGTGCGATATTAAACAGCTTGTCAACGAAAAAGTACATGCGCTCGCCACGCAAGGTAACTTTTGCTCCGATCGGCATCCCTTCACGAAGTTTAAAAGCTGCAATTGATTTTTTCGCGCGGGTTACAATAGGCTTTTGACCAGCAATCTGAGTCATATCAGCTATTGCGGCATCAAGCGCTTTCGGGTTGCCGACGGCATCACCCACGCCCATGTTCAGAACAACCTTCTCAATTTTAGGGATTTCCATTACGTTAGCATAACCGAACTTTTTCATTAACGCCGGTGCTACTTCATTTAAATACTTCTCTTTTAGTCTGTCCATGTGGTAATTACCTCCTTTCCGCGCGATTATTTTTCTTTGTCAACAATTTCGCCACAATGCTTACAAGTTCTAGCCATAGAGCCGTTCGCCAGTGAAGACTTTTTAATACGGGTTGGCGTATTGCACGCAGGGCACACTAGCATAACTTTTGACGAATGAATCGCTGCTTCTTTTACGATAATGCCACCTTGAGGAATTGCTTGACTTGGTTTTGTATGACGTTTTACTTTGTTTACGCCTTCAACAACGACTTTGCCTTTTTTCGGCAGAGCTTCGACGATCTTGCCTTTTTTGCCTTTATCCTTACCGGATAAAACAACTACATTGTCGCCTTTCTTAACATGCAGTTTATTACCTAGCATTCCGGACACCTCCTACCTTAGATTACTTCCGGTGCCAGCGAGACGATCTTCATAAAATCTTTCTCACGCAGTTCTCTCGCTACTGGCCCAAATATACGTGTACCGCGGGGGCTTTTATCATCTTTAATAATTACTGCAGCATTCTCGTCAAAACGGATATATGAACCGTCTGGACGACGTAGGCCTTTGCGGGAACGAACGACTACGGCCTTAACTACCTCGCCTTTCTTGACCACGCCACCGGGTGTTGCACTTTTAACAGAAGCCACAATGATATCTCCGATGTTAGCATATCTGCGGTATGAACCGCCCAATACTCTGATACACATGATTTCTTTAGCGCCGGTATTGTCGCCAACATTCAGCATTGTCTGCTGTTGGATCATTCTTATCCCTCCTTTGTTGCCGATCCAGTCCTATTTTGCTCTCTCGAGAATCTCTACAACTCTCCAGCGCTTATCTTTAGACAGTGGACGAGTTTCCATAATTTCAACTGTGTCGCCAATATGACATTCGTTTTTCTCATCATGGGCTTTAAATTTAACGGTATTTTTCACCGATTTGTTGTACAGTGAATGACGTACCAGTCTTTCTACTGCAACAACTACAGTCTTTTCCATTTTATCGCTAACGACTTTACCAACTCGGGTTTTACGCTCGTTTCTTTCCGTCACGTCCTATGTGCCTCCTTCCGTTCTTACTTACTTTTATCCTAAGAACGAATATTACGCCTCGCGGCTTTTCAGTTCCTGCTCACGCTGGATAGTCTTGACGCGGGCAATGCTTTTTTTGACTTCTTTGATCCGCATCGGATTTTCCAGTTGGCCGGTAGCGAGCTGGAATCTGAGGTTAAATAACTCGTCTTTGAGTCCAGCCAGCTTTTGATCAAGCTCGCTTGCGCTCATGTCGCGAATGTCTTTAGCCTTCATTTACGTCACCACCCACTTCATCTTGCACCGCAGTTTGTTCTTTAGTAACAAACTTTGTTTTGATAGGAAGTTTGTGAGCAGCAAGACGCATAGCTTCTTTTGCCACTTCTTCACTAACTCCATCCATTTCAAACATTACACGGCCAGGCTTTACTACTGCTACCCAATACTCGGGCGAACCTTTACCACTACCCATACGAGTTTCGGCAGGTTTTGCAGTAACCGGCTTATCAGGAAATATTTTTATCCAGACTTTACCACCACGTTTGATATAACGAGTCATAGCAATACGGGCTGCCTCAATCTGGCGGTTTGTGATCCAGGCTGGCTCAAGGGCAACAAGACCAAATTCGCCATGCGATACGGTATTGCCTCTATTAGCTTTGCCTTTCATACGTCCACGAAATTGTTTACGATGTTTAACTCTTTTCGGCAGTAGCATTACTTTTCGCTCCCTTCGACAACGGCAGCGGTTTTCTTAGCTTCGGGCAGAACCTCGCCTTTATAGATCCAAACTTTTACACCGATACGGCCATAGGTTGTAGCAGCTTCAGCAGTGCCATAATCAATGTCGGCTCTTAAAGTATGAAGAGGAATACTACCTTCGCGATAGCTTTCAGAACGGGCAATCTCAGCTCCGCCCAAACGTCCGCCAACCATCACTTTAATTCCTTTAGCGCCCATACGCATTGTACGGGTAACCGATTGTTTCATCGCCCGACGGAAAGCAATACGTCTTTCCAATTGGGATGCAATATTTTCAGCAACTAATGTTGCGTCAAGTTCAGCATGTTTTACTTCAACAATATTGATATCAATATGTTTATCGCTCAGCTTTTTCAAGCCAGCTTTCAAAGCTTCAATTCCTGAGCCGCCGCGACCAATAACCATACCAGGTTTTGCAGTGTGGATATTGATTTTCACACGATTAGCAGCCCGTTCTATTTCGATCTTCGAAATGCCAGATGTGTAAAGTTTTTCTTTGATAAATTTACGAAGCTTCAAATCTTCATGCAAATTTGCAGCATAACCTTTGTCAGCATACCACTTGGCATCCCAAGTTTTTATAATACCAAGTCGCATACCATGCGGATTAACTTTTTGACCCACTATGTTTTCCCTCCTTCACCAGTTATCTTTCTTTTACAACCAGAGTTACGTGACTGGTGCGCTTTAAAATTTTAAAAGCCTGGCCACGTGACCGCGGATGAATGCGCTTAAGCGTCGGACCTTGGTCAACATACGCAGCAGCAACATAAAGTTTATCAACATTCATGTCATTGTTATTCTCTGCATTAGCTACTGCGGATTTCAATACTTTTTCTAAAACCTCTGACGCAACTTTGGGCGTATGCTTCAAAATTGCAAAGGCTTCTCCGATATTTTTACCACGAATCAGATCCATAACAATACGGACTTTACGCGGTGTAATGCGAATGTGTCTAGCAATTGCCTTGGCTTCCATCTATTAGCCTCCTTTCAGCGACTACTTCAGTGAAGTAGATCTTTCAGATCCACTGTGACCTTTATAGGTACGGGTCGGTGCAAATTCACCCAATTTATGTCCTACCATGTCTTCGGTAATGTATACCGGAACATGTTTGCGTCCGTCATGAACAGCAACAGTATGACCAACAAAGTTGGGGAGAATCGTTGAGCTGCGGGACCAGGTCTTAATGACTTTTTTCTCGCTCTTTTCATTCAACGCATCTATTTTCTTAAGCAAGCTTTCATGCACATAAGGTCCTTTTTTAATTGATCTGGACACTGTACAGCCTCCCTTCAATCATTACTTACTTTAAGCCGCCTGTTATCAGGCTGGCTTAAATAAGCAATTACTTTTTATTACGGTGCTTAACGATAAACTTATCAGAAGTTTGTTTCTTACGGGTCTTAGCCCCCATAGCAACCTTGCCCCAAGGAGTAACAGGATGCTTACGGCCAACAGGCGAACGACCTTCACCACCACCATGTGGATGATCAACAGGATTCATTGCTACACCACGGTTTGCAGGACGAGTACCCATCCAACGAGCACGACCGGCTTTACCGATTGTGATATTCTCATGTTCATGGTGTCCAACATTTCCGATAGTTGCTTTGCAATTGATGTGCACTTTACGGAGTTCACCGGAAGGCAATCTCAAAAGAGCATAATCGCCATCTTTTGCCATCAATTGAGCACCAGCTCCGGCTGAACGTACCATTTGGGCGCCTTTGCCAATCTTAAGCTCAATATTGTGAAGAATAGTACCAACAGGAATATTTTTAATTTGCAGAGCGTTGCCGACTTTAATATCAGCTTCTGGGCCGCTCATAATGGTGGTGCCTACTTTCAGTCCTTCTGGAGCAAGAATGTAGCGTTTTTCACCATCTGCATAATTTAAAAGAGCAATACGAGCAGAACGGTTAGGATCATACTCAATAGTAGCTACTTTTGCAGGAATACCGTCTTTGTTTCTTTTAAAGTCAATAATTCTATATAGACGTTTGTGACCACCGCCTTGATGACGTACAGTCATACGGCCTTGCTGATTACGTCCGCCATGCTTCAGAATTCTTTCGACGAGCGAACGTTCAGGCTTGTCAGTAGTAATTTCGTCGAAACTAGCTACTGTCATGAATCTTCGGCCAGCAGAATATGGCTTGAAGCTTTTTACTGCCATAAGAGCCCCTCCTTCTTCTCTATTTTAAGGTTATACGCCTTCAAAGAACTCAATACGTTCGCCGGCAGCCAACTTGACGATGGCCTTTTTATAATCCGGACGCTTACCTTGGGTACGACCCATACGCTTGAACTTACCCATAACTCGGGTTGTGTTAACGTCGAGAACTTTTACTTTGAAAATCTGTTCTACCGCTTGACGAATTTCTACCTTGTTCGCTGTAAGCGGAACGACAAACGTATATTTATTGTCCTGCATTAAAGTGGTAGTTTTTTCAGTAATCAGCGGGCGAATGAGTACATCGCGTGGATTTGCCATTATGCAAGCACCTCCTCAATTCTGGAGATTGCATCTTTTGTGATAAAGATTTTATCATGGTACAAAAGATCATATACGTTCAGACCGGCGGAAGTAGTTGCTTTGACACCCGGAATGTTTCGTGATGATTTTTCAACATTTTCAAGAGTTTCAGCGGTGATAATTAAAGTTTTGCTGTCAGCAGCTTGAAAATCAGCCATCATCTTAACTACATTTTTTGTTTTCGGAGCTTCAAAGTCAATGTTTTCAACTACAAACAACTCTCCACCCTCAACTTTTGCAGTTAATGCTGACTTAATTGCCAGACGACGGGCTTTCCGCGGCATACTGAATGCGTAAGAACGCGGGTGCGGTCCAAATGTGGTACCACCACCTACCCAAATCGGTGAACGAGTACTGCCAGCGCGAGCGCGACCAGTACCTTTTTGTTTCCAAGGCTTTCTGCCGCCGCCGCGAACAAAACCTCGAGTTTTAGTTGCAGCCGTGCCTTGGCGTTGATTTGCAAGCTGCATAACTACTGCTTGATGCAGTACAGCTTCATTGACTTCTACGCCAAAAACGTTATCATTTAAATCCATTTCACCAGTTTTATTACCGGTGATATTATATACTGCTACTTTCGGCATATAGCACATCCTCCTTTCGATGTTCGAAATCAGCCGAACCTATTTTGTAGGCTTCACGGTATCTTTTATAACAACAAAGCCGCCTTTCGGTCCGGGAACTGCGCCTTTGATCAACATTAAGTTGCGGTCAGTATCTACTCTGACAACACTTAAACGTTGAACAGTAACTCTATGGGCGCCCATACGGCCAGGCAACTTTTTGCCTTTAAACACTTTACCGCCGCCGCCGCTCATCCGAGGTCCGATTGAACCAGGCTCACGATGCGACTTGGAACCATGACCCATGGGTCCGCGAGAAAAGTTATGACGTTTAATAGCGCCGGCAAAGCCTTTACCTTTTGCAGTACCAACTACATCTATGAGTTCACCTGCACTGAAGGTGTCAACGCTAATGGTTTGTCCGACAGTGAATTCAGGCGCGCTGGGCAAGCGCATTTCGCAAATAAATTTGACAGGCTTAACGCCTGCTTTGGCGAAATGTCCTTTTTGCGGTTGAGTAACCTTTTTATCTTTAACAGTGCCAAAGCCCAATTGCACCGCATTGTATCCGTCAGTTTCAACAGTTTTGTTTTGCACAACTACAGTCGGCCCAGCTTCAATTACAGTAACCGGAACCACTTTACCTTCTTCAGTAAAAATCTGAGTCATGCCAAGCTTTTTACCTAAAATTCCTTTTGCCATTATCGCCACCTCCTCCTACAGTTTGATTTCGATATCCACACCAGCCGGAAGATCCAGACGCATCAGGGCATCTACCGTTTTGGATGTGGGTTCAAGAATATCGATTAGACGTTTATGAGTGCGCATCTCGAACTGTTCCCGAGAATCTTTATTAACATGCGGTGAACGCAGGATAGTAAAGATATTCTTTTCGGTCGGAAGCGGAATTGGCCCGGAAACTAACGCGCCAGTTCTTTTGGCGGTTTCTACGATTCTTACAGCACTTTGATCAAGCGCCTTGTGGTCATACGCCTTAAGGCGAATTCTGATTTTTTGTTGTTTAGCCATTGTGTTTCCTCCTTATCGCCCTGTTTCAATGAACGGACATTTCTCCGTGGAAATTTCCCCTTGCTTCAAGGCAACCTTCCACGTCATCGCATTTGAAGCTCAAAAACTCTTATATAGGGGCGACCGCGGCCGCCCCTACCTTATGAACTCGATCCTGATATGGCAATCTAATTAGGCTTCGATTGCAGTTACAACACCAGCGCCAACTGTACGGCCACCTTCGCGAATAGCGAAGCGCAAACCTTCTTCAATTGCAATCGGAGTGATAAGCTCGATATGCATCTGAATGTTGTCGCCAGGCATGCACATTTCAACGCCTTCTGGGAGATTTACAACACCAGTAACGTCAGTTGTACGGAAGTAAAACTGCGGACGGTAGTTGGAGAAGAACGGAGTATGACGGCCGCCTTCCTCTTTAGTCAGTACATAAACTTCGGCTTTATATTTTGTATGGGGTTTAATACTGCCAGGCTTAGCCAAAACTTGACCACGTTCAATTTCTTTACGTTCAACACCACGGAGCAAAGCACCGATGTTGTCGCCAGCAACAGCTGCATCAAGAAGCTTGCGGAACATTTCAACGCCGGTTACAACTGTTGATTTTGGTTTTTCAGTCATACCAACAATTTCAATTGTTTCGCCAACTTTAACTGCACCACGTTCTACACGGCCGGTAGCAACTGTACCACGACCAGTGATTGTGAAAACGTCCTCGACAGGCATTAAGAAAGGCTTGTCAGTGGCACGTTCCGGAGTAGGAATATATGCGTCAACTTGAGCCATGAGATCATGGATCTTACCGCACCATTCACAGTCAGCTTTTGCACAACCGCATTCAAGAGCTTTTACAGCAGAACCGCTAACTACAGGAATGTCGTCGCCAGGGAAATCGTAGCTCGAAAGCAATTCACGAACTTCCATTTCAACAAGTTCCATCAGTTCAGCATCATCAACAAGGTCAGCTTTGTTGAGGAATACGACCATTGCAGGTACGCCAACCTGACGGGAAAGCAGGATGTGCTCGCGTGTTTGCGGCATAGGGCCGTCAGCAGCACTTACAACCAAAATTGCGCCGTCCATCTGTGCAGCACCAGTGATCATGTTTTTAACATAGTCAGCATGGCCCGGGCAGTCAACGTGTGCATAGTGACGGTTAGCTGTTTCATACTCAACGTGCGAGGTGTTAATTGTAATACCACGTTCTCTTTCTTCCGGAGCTTTATCAATCATGTCATATGCCATGAATTGAGCGCCACCTTGTTTTGCAAGAGTCATCGTGATCGCAGCAGTCAGAGAAGTCTTGCCATGGTCAACGTGACCAATTGTACCAATGTTTACATGGGGTTTGTTTCTTTCAAACTTTTGCTTTGCCATTGTTTATTTGCCTCCTTTAATTGTCTAATTTATGCGCCTTTTACTTTTGTGACAATCGCTTCAGCGATGTTTTTAGGCACGTCTTCATAATGATCAAATTCCATCGAGTAAACACCGCGTCCCTGTGTCTTGGAACGAAGGTCAGTTGCATATCCGAACATTTCGGACAGCGGAACGAACGATTTAATCGTCTGCACGCCATTACGTGGTTCCATACCTTCGATGCGTCCGCGGCGAGAGTTAAGGTCGCCGATAACGTCGCCCATATACTCTTCAGGAACAGTTACTTCTACTTTCATGTATGGTTCTAAGAGCGTCGGACTTGCTTTAGCAGCCCCAGCTTTAAAGCCCATGGAACCGGCAATTTTGAACGCCATTTCCGATGAGTCAACATCATGGTAGGAACCGTCATATACAGTAACCTTGATATCAACCATCGCGTAACCGGCAACAACACCATTTTCCATTGCTTCTTTAATACCATTTTCGATTGGCCCAATGTATTCTCTCGGAATCGCACCACCGACGACTTTGTTTTCAAAGACAAAGCCTTCGCCTGGTTCGAGCGGCGAAATTTCCAGCCAGCAGTGACCATATTGACCACGACCACCGGACTGTCGGACAAATTTACCTTCCGATTTGACAGTTTTACGGATAGTTTCACGATAAGCAACTTGAGGTTTACCTACGCTGCAGTCCACCTTAAACTCTCTTAACATCCGGTCAACGATAATTTCTAAGTGAAGTTCGCCCATACCTTCGATGATTGTTTGACCAGTTTCCTGATCAGTGCTCATTCGGAAAGTAGGATCCTCTTCAGCCAACCTCGCCAGTGCAATCCCCATTTTTTCTTGGTCAGCTTTGGTCTTAGGTTCAACGGCTACCGAGATAACCGGTTCAGGGAAGACCATCGACTCAAGGATAATTGGGCTTTTATCATCACACAGCGTGTCACCAGTCGTCGTATCTTTAAGACCAACAGCTGCCGCAATATCACCGGTGTAAACTGTTTCTATTTCTTCGCGGTGGTTTGCGTGCATTTGCAGGATACGGCCAATCCGTTCCTTTTTACCTTTTGTTGAATTATATACATACGAACCGGAGTTAAGCTTACCGGAGTAAACTCGGAAGAAGGCCAGTTTGCCAACATACGGGTCAGCCATAATCTTAAACGCCAATGCCGAGAATGGCAGATCGTCATTTGAAGCACGCTCGTCTTCTTCACCACTATCAGGATGTACACCCTTGATTGCGGGGATATCAGTCGGAGCAGGCATAAATGCAACAACAGCATCTAACAGCAGCTGAACTCCTTTGTTCTTATAGGAAGAACCACACACCACCGGTGTCATCTTGCAGGCGATCGTAGCCTTGCGGATACCACTTCTGATTTCCTCTTTGGTGAGTTCTTCACCTTCGAGATATTTCATCATCAGTTCATCATCACTTTCAGCTACGGCATCTAACAGATTTTGTCTGTAGAGTTCAGCATCCTCCAGCAATTCTTCCGGGATATCAACGTCTTCACTGGTCTTACCAAGGTCATCGGTGTATATATGCGCTTTCATTTCGATTAGATCAACCATGCCTTTAAAGGTGTCTTCAGCACCAATCGGCAATTGGATAGGTACAGCATTCGCACCCAACCGGGTTTTCATCATCTCAACAACGCGAAAGAAATCAGCACCGAGTATATCCATTTTATTAATATACGCCATACGAGGTACGTCGTATTTATCAGCTTGACGCCAAACCGTTTCAGACTGCGGCTCAACGCCGCCTTTGGCACAAAATACTGCCACAGAGCCATCAAGAACCCTAAGTGAACGTTCTACCTCAACAGTAAAGTCCACGTGCCCTGGTGTGTCAATGATATTTATACGATGATCTTTCCATTGAGCTGTTGTGGCAGCAGAAGTAATTGTAATACCTCTCTCTTGTTCCTGCACCATCCAGTCCATAGTGGCACCACCATCATGCACTTCACCAATCTTGTGTACTTTACCAGTGTAAAATAGAATACGTTCAGTTGTAGTGGTCTTACCGGCGTCAATGTGGGCCATGATGCCAATGTTCCGTGTCTTTTCAAGAGAAAACTTTCTGGCCACTATTGTCACTCCTTACACTGCATCCTGTAGACTACCACCGATAATGAGCAAACGCTTTGTTAGCTTCTGCCATTTTGTGAGTATCTTCTTTTTTCTTAACAGCAGCACCTGTATTATTAGCTGCATCCAAAAGTTCAGCCGCTAATCTTTCGCGCATAGTTTTTTCACCGCGCAGTCTGGAGTAATTCACCATCCAGCGGATACCGAGCGACAAACGACGATCGGGACGAACTTCAACCGGCACCTGGTAGTTTGCACCACCCACACGGCGAGCCCGAACTTCCAGTACTGGCATAACATTTTTCATTGCTGTATCAAATACTTCCAGCGGATCTTTTCCGGTTTTAGCCCGGATAATATCAAACGCATCATAAACGATTGTTTCAGCTACACCTTTTTTGCCATCTAGCATTACTTTATTGACAAATCTGGTTACAAGCTTCGAGTTGTAAACCGGATCCGGCAACACGTCACGCTTAGGCACAGGACCTTTTCTTGGCATATTATCCCTCCTTATAAACAAACTACAATATCAGAATTATTTTTTCGCACGCTTGCTACCATATTTTGACCTGCTTTGTTTACGGTTCTGAACACCAGCAGTATCAAGCGCACCACGGATAATATGATAACGAACACCAGGTAAGTCCTTTACCCTGCCACCTCTAATCAGAACAACAGAATGCTCTTGTAGATTGTGACCAATGCCAGGAATATAAGCAGTTGCCTCGATACCATTTGTTAAACGAATTCTTGCTACTTTACGCAACGCAGAGTTAGGTTTTTTCGGAGTAGTTGTATATACCCTTGTACAAACCCCACGCTTTTGCGGTGAATCTTTCAGCGCCGGAGAATTCGATTTGCGTCCCAATGCAGTTCTGCTTTTACGTACTAATTGGTTAATTGTCGGCATTATGACACCCCCTTCCTAAAAATTGAGATTTATTATTAAAAATTTCGTCTCATTTTTGAGACAAAACATTTAACGAAATTGTTTCCTACTTCAGAACAGCTACAGCAGCAGCACTCACTTCAATGTTACACGCTTTACCCAGTTGGGATTTGCTTGGCACCCATTCAAGTTTTATACCCTTTCGGCTGCACAATTCTTTCAGCGATTGCGTCACCCTAATATCGGCATCTTGGGCAACGTAGACAACATCAGTCAAATCCTTTTCAACAGCTTTGCTTACTTGCTTTATACCAATCACTTTTTTCGCCAATTTCAGCGTCTCGAACGTCATTCGATACACTCCTTAATTAACAAACAAATCCAGTTCTCTTACGGCACTTTAATATAGTACCATTACCATAAGTCAATGTCAATAAACTTAATTGATAATCTTTTGATTTTCCTGGATTATCGCGATGTTTTTATACCCACGCATCCTGGAGTGTCAATTTCGTCTAAAAAACACACTGGCACGTGCTTTATACAGATGCCAGTGTTATTCTTCCCTGAAGAAAATTTATTACTCTACAGCTTGATTCTGCTTAGTTTGGGGATGTGTAATCTTAATATTGCGATAGCGGCTCATGCCGGTACCTGCAGGAACAAGTTTGCCAATAATTACGTTTTCTTTCAGACCCAATAACGGGTCGACTTTGCCTTTTATAGCAGCATCAGTCAGGACACGCGTTGTCTCTTGGAAGGATGCAGCCGATAGAAAGGAGTCGGTAGCCAATGAGGCTTTGGTAATGCCCAACAGGATGGGCCGAGCCACTGATGCCTCGCCGCCATCAACAACAGTCGCATCATTCTCAGTCTCAAAGGTATTAACGTCAATATATTCACCAGGCAGCAGCGAAGTGTCACCAGCTTCTTCGACTTTTACCTTATGCATCATCTGACGAACCATTACCTCAATATGTTTATCATTAATCTCAACGCCCTGTGATTTATATACTTTCTGCACTTCATAAACCAAGTAGCGCTGCGTGGCTTCAAGACCGCTCACCCGTAATATATCATGCGGATTGACCGATCCTTCTGTTAAACGATCACCCGCACTTACAATATCGCCGTCTTTGACAATCATGCGAGCACCATAAGGAATCGGATACAAGCGTTCTTCACCAACATCGGGAATAATGGTGACTTTACGCAAGCCTTTTACATCCTTGACTTCCGCCCGTCCGTCTACTTCAGTAATCGTAGCAGGGCGTTTTGGTTTACGGGCCTCAAAAAGCTCTTCAACCCTTGGCAGACCTTGCGTAATATCATCCCCGGCTACGCCGCCGGTATGAAAGGTACGCATGGTAAGCTGAGTACCCGGCTCACCAATCGATTGCGCAGCGATAATGCCAACGGCTTCACCAACATCAACCTCTTGCCCTGTTGCCAGATTACGGCCGTAACATTTTATGCAGACACCATATTTAGATTTACAAGTAAGAACCGAACGAATTTTGACCTTATCGCGAACTTTCACGACCTTTTCAGCCAACGCTTCATCAATCAGCCCATTCAGCGGTACAATAACTTCGCCGGTTGCATCATCAGCAATTGTTTCAGCAGATATTCTACCGATAATCCGGTCTATAAGAGGCTCAATAACACCGCTGCCCTCAGTGATTGCAGCTACTTCAATCCCCTTAATGGCATTGTTGCGAACCTTAACTTCGCGAACATCACTTGCCAGAATACGTTCAATATGTTCTTCACCAAGTGGTGTATCGGCAGGAACAATTTCGTCACCATCACTTGTTGTAATAGCATCAGTGGTATTCTTGCCGAGCATTTCACGCACCATTGCTTCTTTAAGCGCCTTCCGAACATGCTCTTCCGGCTCGCCAAGTACAATTGTCTCATTTGAAGCAGACGGATTAACATCTTCTTCCATGTTCGTCGATAAACCGCGTACTATGATTTCAGGGACACCCTGTTCACCAATTAGGCGCAAGTTGTCGTCATCAAGCATAGTATCTCTTGGCAGCAATATATCCCCGGTCTTAGGATCAATAACCGCATCCGCTAAGACACGGCCTAAGATGGTATCTTTAAGGAAGTCGATTGCACTGGCACTAGTTTTTGCCAACTTAGCCCGCTCACGAATTAGATTGATACCGACAACGTCGCAATCTTCCTCACGGACAATAACGTCTTGCGCAACGTCAACTAGACGGCGTGTAAGATAACCTGAGTCCGCAGTTCTAAGCGCAGTATCAGCAAGACCTTTCCGCGCACCATGTGTCGATGTAAAGTAATCGAGCACAGTAAGACCTTCACGGAAGTTGGCCTTAATCGGTAAGTCGATAATTCGACCAGAAGGATCAGCCATCAATCCACGCATACCAGCCAACTGACGAATTTGTTGGATGTTACCACGAGCACCGGAGTTTGCCATCATGTAAACAGGGTTAAACGGATCAAGATTGCTAAGCATTGCCTTAGTAACCTCGTCAGTTGCCATAGTCCACATCTCGATGGTCTTTTTATACCGTTCTTCTTCGGTAATGAGACCGCGACGATATTTCTTATCAATATCATCAATTTTAGCATCGGTTCTTGCGAGGATTTCTTTCTTTTCAGGCGGAATTTTTATATCAGATACAGCAATAGTAATACCGGCACGACAAGCAAATGAATAGCCAAGCGTTTTAACCGCATCAAGCACATTCGCAGTTTTGGACGTACCAAACATTTTATAGCTATTAGCAACAAGCTTGCCAAGTTGCTTTTTATCCATTAGAATTCCCAAATGCCAGCCATCTTCTTCTTCGCGATAAAAGCGAATCTCTTCCGGTAGTACTTCATTGAAAATCATACGACCGATAGTGGTATGCACAAGTCCATAGCTAGGAATTCTCACTTTTATCTTGGCTTGCAAATGAAGTTCTTTATGATAATAAGCCAGATAAGCTTCATTAAAGTTACAAAATATCTTGTTTTCGCCAAGTGCACCAGGCTTTTCAATTGTCAAGTAATAAGCGCCTAATACCATATCCTGTGTTGGTACCGCAATTGGTTTACCGTCTTTAGGTGCTAGAATATTGTGGGCTGCTAGCATTAAAAGACGAGCTTCTGATTGGGCCTCAGCCGACAACGGCACATGTACAGCCATTTGGTCACCGTCAAAGTCGGCGTTATAAGCAGTACATACCAATGGATGAATCTTAATGGCACGCCCTTCTGAAAGGACAGGCTCAAACGCCTGAATACCAAGGCGGTGAAGAGTTGGAGCACGGTTTAAGAGGACTGGGTGCTCTTTTATTACCTCTTCCAGTACGTCCCAAACCTCTGGACGCACACGTTCAACCATACGCTTAGCACTTTTTATATTATGAGCATGCCCGGCATTGACCAGCTTCTTCATAACGAACGGTTTAAACAATTCAAGCGCCATCTCTTTTGGTAGACCGCACTGATGCAGTTTAAGTTCTGGACCTACAACGATAACCGAACGTCCAGAATAATCAACCCGCTTTCCGAGCAAATTTTGACGGAAGCGACCTTGCTTACCTTTTAGCATGTCACTAAGCGATTTGAGCGGACGGTTACCAGGACCAGTAACAGGACGACCACGACGACCATTATCAATCAGGGCATCAACGGCTTCCTGAAGCATCCGTTTCTCATTGCGCACAATAATGTCAGGTGCACCAAGGTCTAACAAACGTTTTAGGCGGTTATTACGGTTAATGACTCTACGATATAAGTCATTAAGGTCAGAGGTTGCAAACCGACCGCCGTCAAGCTGCACCATCGGGCGCAGTTCAGGCGGAATAACTGGCACAACACTCATGATCATCCACTCTGGATGATTCCCTGACTTACGGAATGCCTCTACAACCTCAAGGCGACGGATAGCGCGAATTCTGCGCTGTCCACTTACCTCTTTTAGTTCTTGCCGAAGTTCCTTGCCCATTTTTTCAAGGTCAAGTTCTTCAAGCAATCGTTCGACTGCCTCAGCGCCCATACCAACTTTGAAAGCACTGCCATATTTGTCGCGGTAATCCCGATACTCGCTTTCATTAAGCAGTTGCTTTTTCATTAAAGGCGTATCACCCGGGTCAAGAACAATATAAGAAGCAAAATACAGTACCTTTTCCAATGAACGGGGTGAAATATCAAGGATCAAGCCCATTCGGCTCGGGATTCCTTTAAAATACCAGATATGCGATACCGGTGCGGCCAATTCAATATGGCCCATGCGGTCGCGGCGCACTTTAGAACGCGTTACCTCAACACCACAGCGATCACAGATAATACCTTTATAACGGATACGCTTATATTTACCGCAATGACATTCCCAGTCGCGAGTTGGGCCAAAGATTTTTTCACAAAAAAGGCCGTCGCGTTCCGGTTTTAATGTCCGGTAGTTTATTGTTTCCGGTTTTTTAATTTCCCCGTGCGACCATTTGCGAATTTGTTCGGGCGATGCCAGACCAATACGCATAGAGTCAAAATTGTTTACGTCCAACAAGGGGCTACCACTCCCTTCAATTACTCGAAGTCATCGTTATCAATATCTTCTATGAAATCACGCGGATTAAGCTTCTTTTCTTTGAGCTTAATTTTTTTGGAGTTTTTGCGCAGCTCAGTTTCGAAATCTTCACCGTCTTCTGCGGAAATATCCAATTTATCCTCGACAAGATCGCCAATTTCAGCAATAATGTCCAGCTCCTCTTCCACAGGCTCAATCTCATCGTTAGCTTCGAGTTCATCCACCACATCGGGTTTAAAGTCAGCCTGCTTGCGTTCACGAGACAAAGCTTTAACTTCTTGACCACCAATATTGAGTTCTAACTCTTTGGCGGTTTCATGAACGTCATCATCTGAGTCACGAATCATAATCTCTTGGTTATCCTCAGTGAGGATCTTCACATCAAGACCGATGCTCTGAAGTTCCTTAATCAATACTTTAAAGGACTCCGGAACGCCCGGTTCAGGAACATTCTCCCCTTTGACGATGGCCTCATAGGTTTTCACCCGGCCGACAACATCGTCAGACTTAACTGTTAAGAGCTCTTGCAGAGTATAGGCAGCACCATATGCTTCAAGGGCCCAAACCTCCATTTCGCCAAACCGCTGACCACCAAATTGTGCTTTACCACCAAGCGGCTGCTGGGTAACAAGCGAATATGGGCCAGTTGAACGGGCATGAATTTTATCATCTACCAAATGAGCCAGTTTCAGCATATATACATAACCGACAGTGACCGGATTATCAAAAACTTCCCCGGTACGACCATCATAAAGATTTGTCTTGCCGTCGTCAGATAGCCCCGCGTATCTTAACGTTTTAAATATTTCATGTTCATGTGCACCATCAAATACCGGCGTTGCCATATGAATGCCCGCAACATCAGGCTGGGGCAGCCCGTTATTAACAACATCATAGCCAAGGGCTTGAAGTCGTTCACCAACATCAGGTACGCCTTCCTTAATTTGAAGACCGAAGGCTGCTGCTGCCATACCAAGATGGGTTTCAAGCACCTGACCGATATTCATACGAGAAGGAACACCAAGAGGATTGAGTACAATTTGAACAGGTCTGCCATCAGGCATAAATGGCATGTCTTCTTCACGCATGATTCGTGAAACAACACCTTTATTACCATGACGACCAGCCATTTTATCGCCTTCGGAAATTTTACGTTTTTGGGCGATATAGACCCTGACAAGTTCATTGACACCTGGGGGCAGTTCATCACCATTTTCGCGAGTAAACACTTTAACGTCTACAATTTTACCTGATTCACCATGAGGAACTCTCAATGAAGTGTCCCGTACCTCACGAGCCTTTTCACCAAAAATAGCTCTTAAGAGTCGTTCCTCAGCGGTCAATTCTGTTTCGCCTTTTGGTGTTACCTTTCCGACCAGTATGTCACCGGGCCGTACTTCAGCGCCAATACGAATAATGCCGCGGTCATCAATGTCGCGTAAAGCTTCCTCGGCTACGTTTGGAATATCGCGAGTGATCTCTTCAGGCCCAAGCTTTGTATCACGAGCATCACATTCGTATTCTTCTATGTGAATAGAAGTGAAAATATCTTCTTTTACAAGCTTTTCACTTAAGAGGATAGCATCCTCATAGTTATAACCTTCCCAAGGCATAAAGGCCACAAGTACATTGAAGCCAAGCGCCAATTCACCCTTGTCAGTTGCCGGGCCATCGGCCAGAACCTGACCTTCTTCCACCCGTTCACCACCAAAAACAATTGGCTTTTGGTTGATACACGTACCTTGGTTAGACCGTAGATATTTAAGCAGTTTGTATGTATCAAGCCCGCCATTATCTGTGCGGATGGTTATTTCATTCGCGGTTGATTTCTCGACTCTGCCCGAATTCTTTGCCAAAATAACAACGCCAGAGTCGCGTGCAGCCTTATATTCCATACCAGTACCGATTAGTGGAGCCTGCGTCCGCAAAAGCGGTACGGCCTGACGTTGCATGTTTGCCCCCATCAAGGCACGGTTCGCATCATCGTTTTCTAAGAATGGAATCAGTGCGGTTGCAATCGAGACAACCTGCTTAGGCGATACGTCCATATAGTGTACTTGTTCAGGTGGTACAACAAGAATTTCATGTCTATAGCGAGCGGTTACCTTGGGCTTTACAAACCAGCCATCTTCACCAAGTTCCTCATTCGCCTGTGCAACAATCATTTCATCTTCTTCATCTGCTGTTAAATACCGCACAGCCTCTGTGACTTTTCGATTGTCCTTATCAACACGGCGGTACGGAGTTTCGATGAAACCGAACTGATTTACGCGAGCGAAGGTTGACAACGAGCCAATCAGTCCAATGTTTGGACCTTCCGGCGTCTCAATTGGGCACATCCGTCCATAATGAGAATGATGTACGTCGCGCACTTCGAAACCAGCCCGCTCGCGGCTCAAGCCACCAGGGCCCAAGGCACTTAGACGGCGTTTATGAGTAAGTTCCGCCAGAGGATTTGTTTGATCCATAAACTGCGACAATTGGCTGGAACCAAAGAATTCTTTTATAGCGGCAACTACAGGTCTGATATTGATCAGCGCCTGCGGAGTAATAACATCAACATCTTGAATCGTCATTCGCTCACGAACGACACGTTCCATCCGAGATAAACCGATGCGGAATTGATTCTGTAGAAGTTCACCAACCGAGCGAAGCCGGCGGTTACCAAGATGGTCAATGTCGTCTGTATTGCCGAAGCCCTCCATCAAATTAAGGAGATAATTGAGAGAAGCCAAAATGTCTTCACGCGTAATCGTGCGATGAACAAACGGCAATGTAGGATTACACAACATTTTGATCGGCGTGCCGTCTTTCTTTCTTATTTTGACGTCAATCAAACCTGAGTCTTTAAAGACTTCACTTTCTTCAAGCTTGTCAAGAATCTTCTCATCAACAAGCGTACCTTCGGGCACAATAATTTCGCCTGTTTCTTTGTCGATAATTGACTCGTGCAGAGTCTTGCCCATCAGACGTCGACGCCAGCCTAATTTCTTAGTTAATTTATAACGGCCAACAGTAGCCAAATCATAGCGTTTAGAATCAAAGAACAGCGATTCTAAAAGTTGAGTCGCATTATCGACAGTCGGCGGTTCACCAGGGCGCAAGCGCTTGTATATTTCAACAAGAGCCTCTTCTTTTGATTCAGTATTATCGCGTTCTAATGTGGCCATGATCCTTGAATCTTCATAAAACAACTCAGTAATAGCAGCATTAGAAGCATAACCTAAAGCCCTGACAAGCACAGTTGCCGGTAGTTTACGGGTTCGATCAACCCGTACCGAGATTACATCATTGGCATCAGTTTCCAATTCAAGCCATGCGCCACGATTTGGAATCACTGTCGAGTTATACAGTTTCTTCCCACTTGCATCAATCGTTTCGTTGTAATAGGCACCTGGAGAACGAACTAACTGACTAACAATGACACGCTCTGCCCCATTAATGATGAAGGTTCCATTTTCCGTCATCAAGGGGAAATCGCCCATGAATACTTCTTGCTCTTTAATTTCGCCAGTTTCACGGTTGATTAGGCGTACATTGACACGCAAAGGCGCGGAATAAGTAACATCCCGCTCTTTGCATTCTTCCACACCATATTTGGGTTCACCGAGTGTGAAATTTTCAAACGACAAAACCAAATTACCCGTAAAATCTTGAATTGGCGAAATGTCGCGGAAAATTTCGTGCAGGCCTTCTTTTAAAAACCAACTGTACGAATTTTTTTGGATCTCAATGAGGTTAGGCATGTCCAATACTTCATTAATCTTGCCATAGCTGTATCGGACTCTTTTACCCACCGGAACAGGATTGAACATTAAATCCCTCACCCCTTAGCCCATTTTGGATAACAAATACTACACATAAAGTAATGCTTGTTAGCAAATAATAGCAATAATATTGTACTGCAAAAAACTTTTTTTACCCGATCAGCATGTAAAATAGGCATATTCTGCTGAGAGCAGGTATACGAAAAAAAAGGCAAGGCTCTTCAAGTCAGGTAAGACCTTGCTTTTTTTTATTATGATGAAATAAATTCATCCTCCATTATGTTACTATTTCCTGCCAATCACTAAATTATACCAGTGCCGGACTACTTTTGCAGTAAATTCCCCTGAGACGGCATAATATATAGATTAAAAACGACAATATCTATGTATAAATAGTTGAAAGACTAATACATATCGCAGTGAATAATAATAGCATGTTTGCTCAATTTTGTCAAGAACACTAAATCAAAAAATATAAAGAGTACCAAAAAGGCACTCTTTATATTTAAAAACCTAAGTGTGTTAATTAAGCAATAATTACTTAACTTCGACAGTAGCGCCAGCTTCAGCAAGCTTAGCTTTAAGAGCTTCGGCATCAGCTTTAGAAATCTTTTCTTTAATAGCTTTAGGAGCTCCATCAACAAGCTCTTTAGCTTCTTTCAGGCCAAGGCCAGTAACTTCGCGTACAACTTTAATAACATTGATTTTGGAAGCGCCAGCAGCAGTAAGAATTACGTCAAATTCAGTTTGTTCTTCAGCAGCAGCGGCAGCTGCAGGAGCAGCAGCAGCTACAGCCATAGGAGCAGCGGCAGATACGCCAAATTTTTCTTCAAGAGCTTTTACCAGTTCTGATAATTCGAGAACAGTCATGGTCTCAATTGCTTGCATAATTTCTTCTTTAGTCATTTAAAAAACCTCCAATAATTTTCTTTAATAATAATTTAAATTTATTTTAAGATCCCAAACTCGGCTTTATGCCGATTCCTTCTGTTGGCGCACAGCGTCAAGCGCATACACCAAATTGCGGATAGAACCCTGAAGGACATTGACCAGTCCAACAATCGGAGCTTGCATACTGCCAAGAGCTTTGGCAATAAGCACTTCGCGCGGCGGTAGGCTGGCAAGCGCTTTAACGCCTTCAGCGTCAATCACTTTACCTTCTACCAACCCGGCTTTAACTTCCAAGACCTGAAGTTTGTTTTCTTTAACAAACTCAGAAACGATCTTGGCCGGAGCTACCGGATCAGTGTAAGAAATCGCAATTGCAGTCGGACCTTCAAGAGACTCTTCCAAGCCCACGAAACCCGCTTCTTCTGCAGCAAAGCGCACCATAGTATTATTTACTACACGGGACTCAACCCC
>JAQWAQ010000139.1 GCA_028707635.1 Negativicutes bacterium | reverse complement strand
TCGCGGCGCAGCGGCACTCCAGCGGCCGATTATCCTAATCAAGTATCAGAAGAGGATAAGAAACACCGAGCGCATGTCATGGGCGAATTAGCATATCGAAAAACAGCAGAGTTTGAACGTAGATTTATTGGTAAAGAGGTTACTGTTCTGTTTGAAACTGCATCGAGTGACTTTCTCGACGGATTGAACGATCATTACACTCGAGTGTATGCTAAGGGAGATGAAAATCTTGCTGGTAGCATAGTGAAAGTGAAATTAGAGAAGCAATATCGTGATGGGCTTTTTGGTATAATTATTGATTAATTTTTCGTTCAAGTCTCTAGTTTGCAGGAGATTGAGATAAAAAGGAAGAATATTGGTCTGTATTGTATATTAATGAATGTTAAGTTGCATAATGAGAGGGGGTGCGCCTTATGCACCAAGATTGTATTTTTTGTAAAATCGCAGCTAAGCAATTACCTACCCAATTTATTTATGAGGATGAGTTTATGGTTGTATTTCCTGATATCAACCCTGCTACTCCGGTCCATGTACTGGTAATTCCGAAAAAGCATATTGCTAACCTTCTCGAGCTGCAACCAGAAGATAAAGATCTTGTCGCTCACATTATGATGACAATCCCTAAGATTGTTAGTCAGTTAGGATTATCAGAGAATGGATTCCGTTTAGTTGTAAATACCAAAGAAAATGGCGGGCAAACAGTAAATCATTTGCACTGGCATATTCTTGGAGGAAGATTTATGACTTGGCCTCCAGGCTAATATTGACAATTACACTATAATTCGTATATAATATTCTGGTGTATATGAAGAAGTACACTTCCCGTAACGGCATAGTGGAGGGAGGGAGAACAGATGTCAGAAATTAAGGTAGGCAAAAACGAAACAATCGATAGTGCACTCCGCCGCTTTAAGCGCACTTGCCAAAAGGCTGGTACTCTCGCTGAAGTAAGAAAACGCGAGCATTACGAAAAGCCCAGTGTGAAACGGAAGAAAAAGTCCGAAGCAGCACGTAAACGTAAGTTTAATTAGTTGCGGAGGTATTAAGAAATGTCGTTAAAAGAGCGTTTGACTAATGACATGAAGCAGGCCATGAAGGATAGAGAAGCAGGAAAGTTACGTCTTTCAGTTATCCGCATGGTTCGTGCCAATATAAAGTATGTGGAAATTGACAAAAAGAGGGAACTTTCTGAGGAAGAGGTTCTAGAGGTATTGGCAAAAGAAGTGAAAACTCGTCGGGATTCACTCGAGGAGTTCCAGAATGCTAATCGTCCTGATTTAGTGCAAAGTCTTGAACAGGAAATTGCTATTCTGATGCAGTACTTACCAGAACAATTAAGTGAAGTGGAAGTTCGTAGTTTAGTAACTGAAGCTGTTGCTGCTACTCAGGCTCAAGGTCCCAAAGATATGGGTAAAGTTATGGCTGTGCTTATGCCTAAGGTCAAAGGTCGCGCTGATGGTAAAATGGTTAACGCCATTGTACGTGAAATGTTGAATAAATAAGTTAAATCCGGTACCGGTAAACGGTATCGGATTTAATTTTTATCGACTAGTGTTGTTTCGCAGAGAGGTATGGCGCTCTCTGAGAAAGAATAAACTATAATAAATATGAATGACGGGAGTGAATAAAATGCGTTACGTGAAGGCGCTGCTCGTTTTGTGCATTATAACAATAGCTATGTTATGGCATCCGGCTGCAGAGGCGGCTCCCGTAGTTATTGTCAACATAAAGGGCGAAATTAATGGTGGTCAGACGGCTTTGATTCAGCGGGCTCTAAATGACGCTAAAGCAATGGGGGCACAATCAGTATTGGTAGAACTGGACACTTTTGGCGGACAGGTAGATGCAGCTGTCAAAATTCGTGACATCATAAGCGAAGCCCCATTAAATACGATTTGTTACATAAAAAACCGGGCATGGTCGGCTGGAGCTCTTATAGCCATTGCTCATCGGCAAATCGCTATCGCTCCAGGAGGTAGTATTGGGGCAGCCGAGCCTATACCGGCTACTGAAAAGAATATTGCTGCCTTGCGGGCCGAATTCGCCGCTACAGCAAATAAGACAGGGCGAAATGCACAAATCGCCGAGGCAATGGTGGATAAAACACTTGGCTTTGCTGGGGTGGCCCAGCCGGGTCAGATTTTAGCATTAACTGACTATCAAGCAGCAGCCTTAGGCTATGCCGATGTAGTAGCCCATGACAGAACAGCAGTTTTGGCTCATTATGGCTTAACAGGCAACGAACTTTTGGAATACAACTCATCATGGCGGGACACACTTTCTGGGTGGTTATCAGAAGAAGCCACTAAGTCACTGCTCATCACCATCATTATTCTAGCAATTCTCACCGAGATCAAAACAGCCGGTACTGGAGTAGCCGCGCTGGTGGGGCTGGTTGCAGCTGGCTTATTCTTTATTTCGCAGTGGTGGGTTGGATTTGCCGGCTGGGTGGAGTTGGCTTTGTTTTTTGGAGGTTTACTACTGTTGCTTGTCGAATTATATACACCAGGTGTAGGAATCTTTGGAGTTGGCGGTTTGGCTGCTATTTTACTGAGTTTCTTTCTGGTTTTAGGCGCTTCTGTAGAAGCCCTGTCGCTATTAGCAACCAGCTTGGTTATCGCGATTGTGGTTTTTTTGCTTATCCTAAAACGATTACCGTCAAGCATGCTATGGACTAAATTGGTTCTAAAGAATTCCGCAACTGATGCTGCCGGCTTTGTAAGCAGCGATGATTACAAAGCGTATATTGATAAAGAGGGAATTACGATTACTCCGCTCAGGCCTGCTGGGATTATTACAATTGGCGGTAGCCAGCTCAATGTTGTTTCAGAAGGACAATTCATCCCGCAAGGAACCAAAGTAAAGGTGGTGAATACTAGCGGCAATAGAATTGTTGTGAGGTCTGTGGAAAATTAAAATGGAGGTTGATTGAATGACAGGATTAATCGGTTCGGCGTTTATTTTGGTGCTGTTTTTAGCGGGAGTTGGTCTTTTTCTGCACTTTGTACCGCTCGGTCTGTGGATATCGGCTATTGCCGCCGGTGTCAATGTCGGCATTTTTACGTTAGTGGGAATGCGGCTTCGCCGTGTACCGCCATCGCACATTGTACTGCCGCTTATTAAAGCCAATAAGGCGGGTCTTGATGTAAATGTTAATCAGTTAGAAGCGCATTATTTGGCAGGCGGTAATGTCGACAGAGTAATCGACGCATTGATCGCAGCACACCGGGCCCAGATACCGCTGCCGTTTGAGCGCTCTGCAGCTATTGACCTAGCCGGACGTGATGTACTTGAAGCTGTGCAAATGAGCGTAAATCCCAAAGTTATCGAAACCCCGGTTGTTTCAGCTATGGCCCAAAACGGAATTGAGTTAAAGATTAAGGCTAGGGTTACCGTTAGGGCCAATATTGATCGATTGGTGGGCGGGGCCGGAGAAGCTACTATCATTGCCAGAGTCGGTGAGGGCATAGTCACAACTGTTGGCTCGTCTATTAGTCATAAAGACGTTCTTGCAAATCCAGACCATATTTCACGGACAGTGCTTGAGAAAGGGTTGGATGCAGGCACAGCATTTGAAATCTTATCCATCGATATTGCTGACGTCGATGTTGGTCGCAATATTGGCGCTGAACTTATGACCGACCAAGCCGAGGCCGATAAGCGGATTGCTCAAGCTAAAGCTGAAGAACGCAGAGCCATGGCAGTTGCTAAAGAGCAAGAAATGAAGGCTTATAGTCAAGAGATGCAGGCCAAGGTGATTGAGGCCCAAGCCGAGGTGCCGCATGCTATGGCAATGGCACTTAAAGAAGGCCGGATCGGCGTTATGGACTATTACAATATGAACAATGTTCTTGCTGATACGCAAATGCGCGAATCAATCAGCAAAGTCGGTCCAAGTACAAATCCTGTGAATAAGCCTGACGAACCTAAACAAAGGTGATTGTATGGATTTAATCATTACACTGATCATAATGGCAGCTTTATATTTTATACCGGAAGTTCTGCGGCGTAAAAAACCACAGGAATATAAATATCCGGAAATTCCAGATACACAGAGCCTTCCGAAACCTGTTTCTTTGCCTACTATGAAAAAGGCGCCCCATTATAAGCCGAAAGAGGTAGTTATACCAAGTAATTTCAATTCATCGACACATCCTTTATTAGAAAAAGGTGGTCATCATGAAACGTTGCCATCTCTACCAATAGCCAGTATCGAGAAGAATCGAACTAGTCCAAATATCCAATTTGATCAAACTGCAGTACTTAATGGGGTTATTTGGGCTGAAGTTCTTTTGCCGCCGCGTGCTCACCGCCCGCTGGAGATGGTGAAACCTCCCCAAAAATAGAAAAGAATGTTATCACATAACGAGGCATCTTTGAATGGTAATGCTAATATATTAATTGTGAGAAAGTTTTTAAGTGAAGTTACCTATTCATATTCCCTTTTAAAATGCTCTGTCACTAATTACAAGTGTCGACAGGGCATTTTTTTTATTGGTTTGTGCAAAATAAAAATTGAGTTATAGTGAAAATACCTTGTATCTAAAGGGGGCAATCGTGTGTCAGAGTATAAAGGGCGTTTAACCTATGCAAAAGGCACTTATGTTGAATTTGTTGTTGCTCCTAATCAAGATGTAGATTTTGGCGATATTTTAGTAGTCGAGGGAAAAAACGGTGACCGGTTTTATATCAGATCGTATGATTTCAAAGTGAAGTCGCGCTGGTCTGATATTAATGGTGTAAACTATCTGATGAGCAAACTTAATGATGACGGGCAAGTGGGGAATCAAGAGGAACTAGATTTTTATCTAGGGGGGAATCATACCGTTAAGATCGGAATGGCTGAGCAATTGTGCTATTCTGATACTGCGGGAATTTTATTCAACCCTAAAACATGTCCTGACTTTTTTAGTGAAGTTCGGTCGCTTAATTCAGACGACAGTACCCTGCTGGCTGAAATGAAAGGTGATCTCGAAATCGGTTTTTTGAAATCAGGTCGTGGTGTCATGGAGTTGCCGGTAGGGATTTGTGGGTCTAAAGCAATTACCGAGCATATTGGGGTTTTCGGGACAACTGGTTCAGGGAAAAGTAACTTAGTAAAGGTTTTAGCTAGTTCAATCATTGATAGTGGCAACTACGGTTTGTTAATTTTTGATGTTCATAATGAATATTACAAGGATTTATCATCCCATCCTAGGGCTAAAGATCGGTTGCGTGTTTATAATACCAGTCCCCAGACAGACTACAGCCAAAGGCTGGCGATAAATTTCGAGGAGGTTGACCCGGAAGATATCACGGCTTGTGCAACCTTTACCGAGCCGCAGCTTGATGCTATTTACAAAATGTCGCAAGTTTGGAAAGATACTTGGATGGATTATGTTTTGCGGTACGAAGCTGAAGATATTATTGATGAATTAGCTGGTTGTACAGGTCAAAAGTTTCAATCTAGAACGATTAGTAAAATTAAGAGTATTTGTTGGAATCTTAAACAAGAGCTAAATATTGAAGAAGAGGAGCAAACGGCCATACGTACTATGATGGCAGAACTTGAGCAAGGTAAAATTATCCTGGTAGAGTTAAAAAATATTTCGCCGGTCGGCGAACAGGCTTTGTCTACTTTGTTGTCAAAAAAATTATTACAAAACTATGCTGGTAAAACCGATACCGAGCGTAGTGCTGTGAAGCCGGTTTTAATTGTGCTAGAGGAAGCTCACCGTTTTTTAGGGAAGAAAGAGCATTCTAGTAATAATGTGTTTGCCCGTTTAGTTAGTGAGGCCCGTAAATTCAACCTTGGCATGTGCGTTGTTGACCAGCAGCCCAGGCTTTTGGCGGACAAAGTATTGTCACAACTAAATACTTTGTTTATTTTGGGATTGGCTTCAAAAGCTGACAGAACTAAACTAGAGGCTATGTGCCGTAAAGATATTATGCAGCAGCGAAACGAAATAAAAA
>JAQWAQ010000138.1 GCA_028707635.1 Negativicutes bacterium | reverse complement strand
AGCGAGGTTACCGTTATCTGCATCTTGACGCCGGTCATGTCTGCCAAAATCTTTATTTAACAGGTGAATCAATCGGCTGTGGAACTTGTGCAATTGCAGCATTTGATGACGAGGCACTAAACAACGCACTCGGTATTGATGGTGAGCATCATTTTGCACTATACTGTGCAGCTATAGGAAAAAAATAGAATTTTTAGAAAAAACCTGGCTTCCACCAGGTTTTTATCATATTATGTAGGTGTAGAAAGTGATATTTAGAAGATGAAGAGGTTTGCTCATCGGACAAAATAATTGCAATAGGAGATTATTCATGGC
The DNA here is from genome assembly GCA_028707635.1 of Negativicutes bacterium. GTDB lineage: Bacteria > Bacillota > Negativicutes > JAAYSF01 > JAAYSF01 > STF2-20. The sequence goes on along the minus strand of JAQWAQ010000138.1, from coordinate 5,775 downwards.
AAAACGCAGCAAGCTAACACCATGGGTTATTGTACTCATGATAGCAATAACAGCTATTTTATACTTTAAGGTTTCAGATAACGGCAGCAGGGTCCCGCAAGGGGGACAGGATACTGCGCCCCACTATACTATCGAAAAAACAGGGGCGGGGGCGGTTGTGGATTTTACAGCTGAATCAAAAAAAATCCATAGTGCTGTTGATCGTTTTATCAATAATGCAAATTTAACAATAAAAGATAGTAAAGAAACTAGCAAAGAGATTCCCCGGCAGCAAGTGGAAGGGACTATTCGCTGGCATGTTAGAGATGTATTCGTCAGCGGGACGGGACTAGATATTGATCAGCTTAAGCGTTCTGCTGCGGAAGTTGTTAAGAGTGTTGGAGGGGAAGTTCTTGATGTCCAGCAAGACAATTATCAGGGCGTAAGTGTAACGCGGCTGGATCTTGGGTTGCGTGATCATTTGGGCGGAGATGCAATAACAATCATAACTGACCGCGTCTATGTGCAGCAGGAAAAAATAATCGACCAGAATCTAAAACCTGTCAGCAAGGGTAAGGGTGTTATGGCAATTGTCATTGATGATTTTGGTTATAGCGACGATGCGATCAATGAGTTTGCTGAAATTAACCGACCGCTCACCTTTGCAGTGCTGCCTTATCGATCTTATAGTAGTGAAGCCGCATCGAGAGGGCTAAGCTCAGGTCATCAAGTTATTCTTCATCTTCCGCTCGAGCCGCTGACGGCATCAGCCCAATCGGAACAGATCACAATAAATAGTGGGATGAACGAAACGGAGGTGCGCGATACTGTTACAGGGGCTATTCATGCAGTTCCTGGAATCATAGGGGTAAACAACCATCAGGGGTCGCGCTCAACAGCCGATCAGCGGGTGATGCGGCAAGTACTTACAGAAATCAAAGCGAATAACCTTTTCTTTGTAGACAGCCGGACGAATAGTCAGTCAGTGGCCGTGTCTGTAGCACGGCGTCTAGGGGTAAAAACAGCAGCAAACGATTTGTTTATCGACAATGATAATGATGTATCTGCTGTGAAGCGTCAGTTGCGGATTGCTCGAGATATAGCGCTTCGCGATGGGAGTATCATTGTGATCGGTCATGCCCGCATGACGACGGCAACAGCTGTCCGGGAAATGATACCCGACATTGAAGCAAGTGGCATAAAGCTTATTTTTGTGTCAGAGATGGTTAAATAGTAAAATCTGTGAGGAGTGATTATGCTATGGAAAGCCGTATTGCACAGGAATTGAAGCTCCGGTATCAGCCGGTAGGTATTTTGTTTACGAATGATAAGCCAGACAATGCCATGCAGTTTATTGAGGGCCGGCGCGGGTGCGTTGTCGGAATGCTCAATGCTGCGGCAAAAGGACGTACAGCCGTCTTTGATCGCAAAACGGCAGGGTGCATAGGCGGAGAAGTCGGCTTGGGGTTTGGCAACGCTTATCCTAAAATGCCTGGGGGGATTGAGTACTTTCTTTCCACTGGCCGGGGTGAAGGGTATATGCCGGGTGAAGGCTACAAGAAAACCCCAGAACTCGCCAAACATTTTGTTGATCAGCTCCCGATGACCGATATACCTTATCAATATGTAGTTTTTACGCCATTGTCACAAGTTGATCGAGAAAAGGAAAACCCGCAGCTTGTAGTGTTTTACGCCAATGCCGATCAGCTTTCCGCCCTAGTTGTCTTGGCCAACTTTAATCGCGAAACAAGTGATAATGTCATGATTCCGTTTGGTGCTGGCTGTCAGACCACTTGTTTGATACCCTACAGTGAGAGTCAGCGTGAGCAGCCAAAGGCAGTCATTGGTCTTGTCGACATTACCGTGCGGCCAATGGTCGATGCTGATTTATTGTCATTTACCGTTCCTTATACGATGTTTCAGGAAATGGAAGATAATATTAATGGCAGTTTTATTGAGAAGCATCTATGGCATAAAATCCGTGAACGAATCCCAGCGGTAAAGTGAGACTTGATTAGGAGGAAACGACATGGCTAAAAAAAGTATTTTGGATTTACAGAGCATGATAAAAAAAGGGGAAAAGATTGTATATCTCACGGCGTATGATTATTTGACTGCAAAGATGCAAGAGAAAGCCGGAGTGGATATGATCCTTGTTGGTGATTCTCTTGGAATGGTTTGTCTCGGCTACGATACGACTTTTCCTGTTACGATGGAAGACATGATTCGGCACTGCCAGGCTGTGCGTCGAGGCGCTCCAGCAACCTTCGTTGTGGGGGACATGCCCTACATGTCTTATCAGGTTTCTGATGAGCAAGCTATCGAAAATGCAGGCCATCTGATTAAAGAGGCGGATGTAGACTGTGTTAAGCTGGAAGGCGCAGGCTTACGGATTCTTAGTAGGGTTAAAGCCATAAATGAAGCTGGTATCCTTGTTATGGGCCATATTGGTCTTACGCCTCAATTCATGGGCCAACTCGGTGGGTATAAGGCTCAGGGGCGTTCGGCCCAGGCGGCATTGTCACTGATTAATCAGGCTAAACTTCTGGAGGAAGCTGGTGCGGCAAGTATTTTAGTTGAGGGTGTTCCACCAGAAGTTGGTAAAGCTATCACAGAGAAGGCCGGTATACCCATCCTGGGAATTGGTGCAGGTTCTTACACACATGGACAGCTCCTGATTTACGCGGATATGGTTGGTTTGTATGACAATTTCACACCGAAGTTTGTAAAAAAATACGCAAATGTCGGAGAAGTTCTGACTCAAGCTTTCCGCGATTATGCACAAGAGGTGCGAGAAGGAAATTTTCCTGTCGACGCACAACATACTTATAAAATGAAAGACGAAGAGGCCGTAGAGCTAGAAAAAATGCTAAAAACCCAGAAATAGAGCGAGTATTACCAGATTGGTAAAGGCTGTTTCGTAATATAAAGGGCTTTCTCGATTAGGTTTGGATAACCTATTTTGAGAAGCCCTTTTTTCGCGCATTGAATTTAATTTTGCTGAATAATTTGTTTAATCGAGAACTTGTTGCACCAAATGCTTGAAAATAGGATAATAGATAATACAGAATACAGTAATAAAATAGTCTGATTATCCCAAAATAGTGGAGGTACATATGATTAATCAAAAAAAACCAATCTATGTGATTGGACACCGTAATCCTGACACTGATTCTATTTGTTCGGCGATTGCCTACGCTCATCTTAAACAAGCCCTTGGCGAGAATGCTGTTGCCGTTCGGGCTGGAAAAATAAACTCAGAAACCAAATATGTCCTTGAAACCTGTGGATTTGCTGTGCCAAAACTCATTGCAGATCTTTATCCCCGGGTCAAAGATGTGATGGCCGGTAGCCAGATAACCATAGCCCCTGATGATACCCTGCGTGATTTAGGAAATATTATGCAAGAGTATGATGTTAAATCCGTTCCTGTTGTCGACAAAGAGGGAACTCTTGTTGGTATTGTAACGGTTGGTGATTTGGCCAAGTTATATTATGAAGAACTTGAAATGCAGGACCTAACCAGGGCTGGTGTTGATTTTGCCATGATGTTAAAGGTGCTTGATGGTACTTTGGTATGTGGAACAGAGCTTCACCGTAAAGTAACGGGGAAGGTGAGAATTGCCGCTGGCAGTACAACAACAATAAATAAAATAATCCATGAGAATGACGTTGTCTTAGTTGCTGACCGTCATAACGCCCAGTTGGCATCATTAGCTCGTAACATAGCCTGTTTGGTTGTAACCAGCGATGCCGAGGTTGCTCGTGAACTCATTGATATTGCAGCAGCCAAAGGGATAGTGGTTATCAAAGCACCTTATGATACTTATACCTGTGCTCGATTACTCAACCAAAGTGTTCCTGTTCGCGTTGTTATGAAAAGCAATGTGCTTTCTTTCAAACCAAGCGATCTAATAAGCGATATTAGAGAAGAAATTACCAGCACAAGATATCGGAATTACCCTGTCGTGGACAACGGAAAACTGGTCGGGCTTATTAATCGCGACCAGTTGATTAATCCTGACCGAGAGAAGGTTATTTTAGTTGACCATAATGAACGGACGCAGGCAGTCGACGGAATTGAGGAGGCTCAAATCGTTGAAATCATTGACCATCATCGGTTAGGGGGACTGGAAACCAATGAACCGATTTTTATTCGGCACGAACCAGTCGGTTGTACTGGAACTATTGTTGCAAGTATGCACTGGCACCGCGACGTAGAGATTCCGAAAGACCTTGCTGCGCTGCTGCTGTCAGCTATCGTGTCAGACACAGTGTTGTTTAAATCACCAACAGCGACGGCCCAAGACCGCAATACTGCGGAAAAACTGGCGCAGATCGCCGGGATAGATTTATTGAATTTTGGTATGGCAGTATTAAAGGCCGGTTCAAGTATCCAAGGTATGAGCCCTTCCGATATTGTTCGTAACGATTTCAAGGAGTTTCAAGTGGGTGAGAGCCATGTAGCAGTTGGTCAAATCTCGGTAATGGATACAACCGAGGTATTGGCAATTAAAGACGAAATTCTGCAGGAAATGGAGAATATCGTAAACAAGGGTAATGATGATCTTGTTTTATTGATGGTAACGGATATCATCAATGAGAGCACATATCTTATATATTACGGGAAATCAGTCGGCTTGATTTACCAAGCCTTTGGTCGGGGCGAGCATGACGGTGTTATTTATCTGCCCGGGGTTATGTCCCGTAAAAAACAGGTGATTCCCCCTCTTATGGAGGCCGCCCGCGACAATTAATGATAGGTAAGTATAAGGAGCATTGCCGCATGAGTGAGGGATAAATCCTGGACTTATGCGGCTTTTTTACAGGTTAAATACAGGAATTGCATTAAATTTGGAGAAATTATTAATGTTTAGGATATTTTGTAGATCACATGGAGGATTTTTATGAACAGTATATTTGATGGACTTAATCCAGGTCAGGCAGCCGCAGTAGAACAGATTGACGGCCCTTTGCTCATAATGGCTGGGGCAGGATCAGGCAAAACTAAAGTTTTAACCTGCCGGATTGCATATTTATTAGAAAAAAAGGTTGCACCCTATAATATATTAGCTATCACATTTACGAACAAAGCTGCGGCCGAAATGCGTGAGCGCGTGAGCCGGATGGTTGGCCATCGGGCGAAAGACATTTGGCTTAGCACTTTTCATTCGTTTTGCGCACGGTTTTTGCGGATTGAGATTGAGCATTTGGCAGGTTACAAACGCAATTTTGTCATTTATGACGCCGGTGATAGTCTTGCGCTCATAAAAAGCTGTCTTAAAGAACTCAATCTTGATGAAAAGCTTTATGCGCCAAACGGGATTCAGGCCTCGATATCTAATGCAAAAAATGCTCTTACCAGTGCACGCGAATTTGCCCGTCAAGCTGATAATTTTCACACCGAAAAGGTTGCTGAAGTCTATGAATTATACCAAAATAAGCTACGTAATAATAACGCCCTTGATTTTGACGATTTACTTGTCCTGACGGTTCGTCTGCTGCAAGACAGTCCAGAGGTGCTAACGAAATACCAGGATAAGTTCTGCTATATATTGATTGATGAATATCAGGATACCAACCGCGCCCAGTATTTGTTGGCAAGGCTACTGGCGGACAAACATCATAACCTTTGTGTTGTGGGTGATGCTGACCAGAGTATTTATGGCAGGCGTGGGGCTGATATCCGCAATATTCTTGACTTTGAACAAGACTATCCTGAGGCCAAGGTGATAAAGCTAGAGCAAAACTATCGTTCGACTCAGGTTATTTTGGATGCCGCAAATGCTGTTATTG
>JAQWAQ010000137.1 GCA_028707635.1 Negativicutes bacterium | reverse complement strand
CTATTTCAATCCGGAAATCAATATCACGATTGGCACTGCCTATCTTGGCCAATTGTACAAATCTTATAACGGTGACATGGTGCGGGCGCTGGCTGCCTATAATGCTGGGCCAGGCGAGGTCAGCCGTTATGGCGGTGTCCCGCCTTTTCAAGAAACTAATGAATACATTGACCGCATTATCACCTATTGGTTTAAAGCGCAAAATAAGCCGCTGCCGTCCTACAGTCTGCAGTCTGAATACTGGCAAGATGTTCGCAGCACATTAGGGTGGCTTTGCCTGCTGACAGCAGTGTTGATCGGGTTTGTCTTATGGAGGTTGCTTAAAAGGCATCATTCGTGGCGCTGGCGATAGGCTTAAGAGCGAGGTGATAAGATATATGGAGTCTGGGCAGCAAATTGCTACATTTGCTATTATGCTGGCAACAGGGGCGAGCATAGGACTGTTTTTTGATTTTTACCGGGTCATTTACAAATTGCTGCGGCCGCGTCCGGCGATTATCTATGTTACTGATCTGCTGTTTTGGCTTTGTGCAACAGCTTTTACCTTTGCTGCTCTGATTATGAGCAACTGGGGTGAACTTCGAGCCTATGTTTTTTTCGGACTGTTCGGTGGAGCTATCTTATATTTTAAGTTAGTAAGCGGTTTAGCAAGAATCATCTTATTGCGGTTGTTTAGGGGCATTCATTTCATTGTGCTATGGTTCAACCATTTATTATGGATTGCGGTATTTAGACCGATCGCATTTATCATTAGGTTTGTCCTGAGGCCTTTCGTTTTTACGCAAAAGCGCGCAGTGGGCTTGTGGAAAGAGCATTTAAAAAAACCGCCTGATGAAAAAATTCCCCCCAATCAATAAGTAAATTTCTTATAAGAAAGAGGAAAGTTGCTGACGTCGGCGAATCAGTACACTACGTAACATAATTTTGGTGGTGGTATTGATGCCGCGTTCCCGCAAATTGCGCATAAAATGGTTTCGGCTTGCTGCATTTTTTATTGCCGGGTATTTTCTTTATCTCATTATTGGTCAGCAAAGTCAGCTCAGTGTAATAGAGACTGAGCACAAGGCCGCACAACAGCGCCTTGAACAGGCCGCACAGACTAATGCTGCATTAATTGAAGAGCGTAATCAGCTTAGTACGCCGGCATATATTGAAAAAATTGCCCGCGAAGAATTGGGTTTGGTAAAGCCTGGGGAAATTCCCTACATACCAGCCGCCAAAAATTAATTACCAGGCAGCACTTCTTGACACCTTTTCATTGTCAAGAGTATAATATGGTTGCAAAACATAGTTTTTTAAGGAGGAAATTTGATTAGTATGTCCATTGAAGTTGGCAGTGTGGTTGAGGGAATTGTGACCGGTATAACAAATTTCGGTGCATTTGTAGAATTGCCCGGAGGGAAAGTAGGTCTTATTCACATTTCAGAGGTTGCTGATGTGTATGTCCGCGATGTAAAAGATTTTCTTAAAGAGCAAGATAAAGTTAAAGTAAAAGTATTGTCGGTTGATGAGCGCGGTAAAATTGGCTTGTCCATCAAGCAGCTTCAAGCTCCAAGTCCAAGCCCAAGTCCAAGTCCAAGTCCCAGAAGAACATACTCCAACGATAACCGGCGTCCTAACAGGTCAAATACGTTAACCTTTGAGGATAAGTTAAATAAGTTTATGAAAGACAGTGATGAACGCTTATCTGACCTGAAGCGAAATACAGAATCCAAGCGCGGGGGCCGTGGCGCTGCCCGTAAAGCTGAATAAACGAATTTATGAGAGCATTCCATTAGGAATGCTCTTTTTGATGGGATAACAAGTCCCATGTTATATTTTTATTATTTTGTGGCAAACTGTACTAGAGGCATTATTATACCAGAAGTGGATAATTATGGTGTAATAATCGAAAAAGTGTAAACTGGAAGGAGGTTGCTATGGAGGTTTATCTAGGAATAGATGTTGGTTCTGTGAGTACCAATCTGGTGATAATCGATGAAGAAGGCAAGATTGGCCAAGCTTTATATTTAAGGACGCAGGGGCGACCGATTGATGCTGTCCAACAAGGCCTTCGGCAAATCCGTGCAATAAATCCTGGTTTTTCGATTAAGGGCGTAGGGACAACAGGCAGTGCGCGTCATCTCACAGGGGTGGTTGTGGGAGCTGATAGTGTAAAGAATGAGATTACAGCACATGCGGTGGCCGCAATGCATATTATACCTGATGTGCAAACTGTGCTTGAAATTGGTGGGCAAGATTCAAAGATTATCATCATTCGCGACGGCATTGTTACAGACTTTGCCATGAATACAGTATGCGCAGCCGGAACGGGCTCGTTTCTCGATCAGCAGGCTGCCCGCCTAAGTATACCCATTGAAAATTTTGGTGATATTGCCCTTAATGCTACGGCACCTGTCCGCATCGCAGGTCGCTGCGCAGTATTTGCTGAGTCGGATATGATTCATAAGCAGCAGACAGGGCATCCCATTTCCGATATTTTAAAAGGATTATGTCAAGCTCTTGTGCGCAATTACTTGAGCAATGTTGGCAAAGGCAAACAGATCAAGGGGCCGGTTTTATTCCAAGGTGGAGTTGCCGCTAATAAGGGAATGAAGCAAGCGTTTGAAGAAGCGCTTGGCTGCGAAGTTGTTATTCCGCCCCATTACAGCGTTATGGGAGCGGTTGGAGCGGCCCTTTTGGCTAAGGAAGAAATGCAAACAAAAAGAAAGACGGCGTTCCGCGGTTTTGATGTTGCCGACTTTGTTTGTACACCACGCAGTTTTGAATGCAGTGGTTGTTCGAATTTGTGTGAGATTATTGAATTAAAGCTTAACGGCACGGTTGCCGCCTGTTGGGGCGATCGCTGCGGTAAGTGGAGCAATAAGACTACAACAGCGGCGTCTTAAGGCAAAGGAGACATAACATTGGGGATACGTGTAGGAATACCACGGTGTTTATTGTTTTATCAATATGGTGCTATTTGGGAGAAGTTTTTGGGCGAATTAGGCGCAGAAGTTCTTGTTTCGGGTGATACAACAAGACAGATTATGGATGCAGGCGGTGAACTTGATGAAGTATGCCTGCCGGTTAAGGTAGCATTTGGTCATGTGCATGAACTTGCCGATAAGGTAGATTATTTATTTTTACCTCGCATGATCAGTGTTGCTGAAGGTCAGTATACCTGTCCCAAAATTATCGGCATGTCCGACCTGTTACGAACAAACATGGCGGGATTGCCGGCAATTATTGATGTGGATGTTAATTTGCGGCAGAAAAAGCGCAATCTATATAAGGCAATAAATGAAATTGGAAAGATTTTTAATAAAGGCCCGTTAGCAAGCTTTTATGCGTGGCATAAGGCCAAGCAGAACCAGCGGAAGGTCACGGTGGCTGCTCTAGCCGGAAGACGGGTTGCGTTAATTGGGCATCCGTACATTATTCACGACCGTCAAATCAGCATGGATGTTATCAAAAGACTTCACAAGCTCAATTTCAACGTGTTTACACCCGAAATGATTGCGAGCCGTGATGCTGAACAGGCAGCAAAGGCCATTGGTAAGAGGATTTTCTGGTCATACAGTCATCATATGGCTGGGGCAGCCTTAGCCTATATGAAGCCTGGGAAACTGGTTGACGGCATTATTTTTATGACATCGTTTTCATGCGGACCTGATGCAATTACGGCGGAGATTGTCAGTCAGCATGCTCATTCTAATGGCCTTCCCTATATGCTGCTGACGGTTGATGAACATACGGCTGAAGCTGGTTTCGTCACAAGAATTGAGGCCTTTACCGATATGCTTAATCGGAGGTGTGCGCTATGCTAATCACTTATCCTCATATGGGAACACTGGCTATCGTGCTTAAAGCCCTTTTCATTGGACTCGGCCGGCCGGTTTTGAATCCGCCGCCAATTACTAAACGCACAATGGAATTAGGAACAAAGTATTCGCCGGAAACTGTTTGTCTGCCGTTTAAAGTTACCTTAGGTAATTTTATTGAAGCCCTGGAGCAGGGGGCAGATACTCTTGTCACTTGCGGCGGGGTAGGACCCTGCCGTCTCGGCTATTATGGTGAAGTTCAGAAGGGAATTCTGGAGCAGCTTGGCTATAAATTTGAGATGATTGTTATTGAGCCTGACATCGTTGATGTGATAAAACAGCTGCGAAAAGTAGCTTATCAAAGAAGTCTACGTGAGATCTATCATGCCTTTTCTGTTGCCGGCGCAAAAATGAATGCGCTTGATACGATTGAGCAGAACCTTACGGTATTGCGTCCGTATGAGACGCGGTTGGCGGATGGTCTTTGGCAGCAAGCAGTACAGGCCATTGATGAGGCTGAAAGCATTTCCGAAATTCATAACATTGTTGAAGACACAGTATTTCAAATTGGACGGAATCAGTGCTCTGATCATAAGCCGCTAAGAATTGGGCTGGTTGGTGAGATCTACGTCATGCTTGAACCCTTTGTGAATCAAGATTTGGTGCGTGTGCTCGGCACCATGGGAGTTGAAGTACATAAGACGATGTATCTAAGTGATTATGTACGGGGGCATTTATTGCGAAAACGTGAGTATCTTGACAAGTATGAAGAGCTATTTGCATTGGCCAAACCATATTTGGGTCACTATGTAGGCGGCCATGGACTGAAAAGCATTGGTCATACCATTGCTATGAGTCAGGAAAACTATGATGGTATCATTCAGGTTTATCCTTTTACCTGTATGCCCGAGGTCATTGCGAAGAATATCTTGCCAAAAGTCAGTAAAGACATGAACATACCGGTGCTTTCGCTCGTATATGACGAACAATCAGGCGAGGCAGGTGTCATGACCCGCCTAGAAGCATTCATTGATTTACTCAAAAGCCGTAAGCGATTTGGAAAAGTGAAGGGTCTTTAGTCCTCGAACCGTATCCAGGGACTTAGCCGCTCTGCATTCCCTCTTGTAGAAGCAGGGATCTTAGAGCGGCTTGGTCATCGGATAAAGTGATATAAGGGATCAGCAAAGAACGCTCTGTGGGCAGTCAGAGCGTTCTTTTTTTATTGGCTGCGTTCGGCTTTTGCTCGTTGGGCACGGTTGATTTTGGGTGTATCATGCAGCCACATGTACAAAGCGGTATAAATGACGTAACCCAACAGACCAAAGAATATCCAACTGTATCCGCCCACCGTGATGAAATTACCCCCGTGTTCTGGCCCGTACACTGTAATAATTTCACCAGAGGCAAGGATGAACCCACCAAGTACGATCAGAAGAGCAAATATTTGCTGCAGTCTTTCGCTTGCTTCGATATATTGACTGGCGATTAATAAGGGGGCGGATAATAACCCGGTCAGCATGAGCTGAAGCGGAATGCGGCTATGAATTTGATGGGCAGCAGCCTCGATACGGTATTGGATTGCGAAAGCGGAAGCTGTTTCAAAATCGCCTTTGGCGGTCATATTAAAGGCCATGTCCAAATTGTAGAGTAATGAATGCTGATTAATAGCATTTAATATTATGTGGTAAAAGAGGCTGTAGGCTAGTCCCGATAGAAAAAGCAGCAGCCCGCCAATGAGCAAGATGCGCTGACTGGTCATAAATCTCCTCTCCTTATAACGAATATATTTATCCGATGACTAACCCGCTCTAAGACTCCCGCTTCTACAAGCGGGAGTCTACCTTAAAGGGCACAGGCGAGCGGTTAAGTCCCTGGATACGGTTCGGCTAGGATTCAGGTGGAGTTATCTGAATCAAGTCTCACTTTATAAACTTGCCAGAAAAGATGGTTTTTAAACAACCGAAAACTTCTTCGGATTTAAAGTTTTTACGACAAAAACTGCTCCGGTGCTCATGGAGTTTCGCGCAAGCTAACAGTTAGTAAGAATATATTCGGAATTATACGCAAATAGTGTCAGATTTTTTTCATGAAAGTGCGACGTTTTCAGACATATAATATTTTACAGTTTATGTAAAATATTAATTATCACACAGATATGAGGTGGTTAATCTATGCCGAGAGTTACAGTTGTTTCAGTGCCGGAAGATGTTTTACAAACCCCAGCTATGCCTGCGCCTAAGCCCAGCTTTAAGAAAATTCCCTGGCGTGCTGTTATCGGTAGAATCGCTCATGGACTGGGTGCTTTGGTCTGTGGTCATTTACCGTTGCATATTCTTGCCTTTTTGTTGGGGCGGGTAGCGATTATGGG
>JAQWAQ010000024.1 GCA_028707635.1 Negativicutes bacterium | reverse complement strand
CAGTGACGACCGATATCATGATAGGAGCATCCGGCAGTTCTTTGCGGATTTCCTTGACAATCGGGCTTGTCGCCACAATTTCGCCCACCGATGCGGCGTGCAGCCAAATAGCTCTACGCCCTTCGACCCGGGCGAGCGTTTCTTCAGGGATCATTCCGAAGCTCTGCCGCAGCCGCTCACCAAAACCAGCCTCGCGGATCAAGCGGAAGACAAACACCGGCATAGCGATAATGACCAGCAAAACAATCAGGACATTATAGATAAATTGCATACTGGATACCTCGTTTAAAGATTAAAATTCAGGGCTTTTAGTCGTTGCTTTTAAATTGGACTTGATGAAGCTTGCTGTAAAGGCCGCCTTGCTCTAACAATTCTTCGTGGGTGCCGCGCTCAGCGATCCGGCCTTTTTCCATCACCAAAATCATATCAGCTCGTTGAACGGTCGACAGGCGGTGGGCGATGACAAAGGACGTCCGGCCGATCATCAATTTGTCCAGAGCTTCTTGTACGAGCTGTTCGCTTTCGGTGTCAAGCGCCGAAGTAGCTTCATCAAGAATCAGGACTTGCGGATTTTTCAAGATGGCGCGGGCGATAGCAATACGCTGGCGCTGGCCGCCAGATAATTTGGAGCCCCGCTCGCCGATTTGGGTTTGGTAGCCTTCCGGCATATCAATAATAAATTTGTGAGCATTGCCAGCTTTGGCAGCAGCAATAACTTGTTCTTCTGATGCGTTAAGGTCGCCATAAAGAATATTATCATAGACCGTGCCATTGAACAAAACAGTTTCCTGGGGAACAATGCCAATCTGCTCGCGCAGTGACGCAATCGTGACCGTTCTGATGTCAAAACCATCAATGGCAATACAGCCTTCTGTCACATCATAAAAGCGTGGGATCAGGTTGGCGATGGTGGTTTTACCGGCACCACTCGGACCTACAATGGCGACCATCTGGCCGGGTGCGGCATCAATATCGACATTCTGCAGAACAGGCTCGCCTTCTTTATAGGCAAAACCTACTTTGTCAAACGTAACATGGCCTTTTATTGACGGCAAAGCAATGGCATCAGGAGCATCTTTAATTTCGGGTTTAGTATCTAACACTGCAAAAATCCGGTCGGCAGCCGCCAGCGCTTTCTGGATATTGCTGTATACACGACTCAAACGCTTGACTGGGTTAGAAATATTGACGGCATAGATCAAAAAGGCAATTAGTGCGCCAGCCGTAAGTTGACCCTCGATGACCTCTCGACCGCCTAGCCAGATAATCACAGTCACACCAATTGCGGCAAGGAACTCAATCATCGGCGTCAGCGTGGCCGTCAGTTGGGCTGTTCGCATTTGTGCCCGGAAGTTAGAGAAGTTTTGGCGATTAAAACGATCAATCTCAAAATCCTCCCGCACAAAGGATTTAATCACGCGCTCAGCAGAGATCGACTCCTGCAGCACCGAAGTGATATCGGCCGTCCGTTCCTGTAAGGTAGCACTCGCACTACGCATCTTTTTGCCGAAAATTTTCATGGTATGGGCAATCAGCGGCATCGTGATAAAAGTTAACAGCGAAAGCTTCCAATCCAAATAAAACATTGCCGCAACAGAGCCGATCAAAATCATCCCTTCAGTGACCATTTCGATGAGACTGTCGATTAAAGCCCCTTGCAACGCGGCAACATCATTGGTAATATAACTCATCAAAGTACCCGTTTTGCGTTTCTCATAATAGGCTAACTCTAGGCGCTGCATATGGCGGTAAATGCCCTCTCGAATGTCAATAACCACTCGCTGCCCAATAAATGACATCAAATACGTCTGGCCATAAAAGAAAATTCCCCGCAAAAAATAGATGGCGATAATACCGGCAGCGATGGTATTGAGCTTGACCATGTCTTTCTGGGTTAGCACCTCGTCAATAACGTCTTTCAGTATCCAGGGGACGTACAAGTTCGCTGCTGAAGCAAAAATGATGCAGATAACAGCTAACACCAGTCGAGGCATGTATGGTTTTATATATTGTAATAAGCGAAGATATATCTTCATGCATTTCCTCCAGAGCGTTTGGCAGCGACTGACAAGATGACATCGGCTACCCGCCGGACTGCGCCGCATTCACCCAGCTTTTGATTGACTTGATGAAGCTCGTCTAGCATTTCATTTCGAATGCCCTTGTTAAGCAAAATTTCCAGCGTATGCCGAGCGATTGCATCAGGATTGACCTCACCCTGCAACAGTTCAGGAACGATTTCCCGCCCGGCGATAATATTCGGCAGGCTGATGTGGGGAATCTTGACAAGAAATTTACCCAGCAGATAGGTCATGGCCGCTACCCGGTATATGATAACGGTCGGCAAATGCATGAGCGCAGCCTCGAGGGTCACAGTACCTGAGGCTGCAATTCCCACATCGGCAATATTCATCAAATCGTAGTTATTTCCGTCAGTCAGTTTAACGGAAACTTTGTAATTCCCCAAGATATTGTGCAACATTTCCCGGGAAATTGTCGAAGCTACCGGCAAAAAAATCTGACAGTCCGGCACTTTCGTGACAATTTTTTCGGCCGCTCCCAGCATATCAGGCAGCAAGCTAAGAATCTCCTGCTGGCGGCTGCCTGGCATTAAAAGCAAGACCGGTTTGGTTGAGTCGGCGCCAAAATGACGATAGGCTTGGTCTTTTTTCATTGTTGGCTTTACAATATCGACAAGCGGATGACCCACATAGGTCACATGAGCCCCCGCGGCCCGATATGCCTCAGCTTCAAATGGGAAAATGGCCGCAACGGTTTCAACGGTCTCAGCCACTTCCTTGGCCCGGCCTTTTCCCCAGGCCCAGATTGACGGACTAATATAGGATACGACCGGTATGCCCTTCTTTTTAGCAATCTTGGCTAAACGCATGTTAAAACCGGGGTAATCAATCACGACAAGCACATCCGGCTTCTCGCGCTCCATGACCTCGGCGAGCATATCGCGCAATTTAAACAGTCTTGGTAAATTTTTTACCACTTCAACTATACCGATTACGCCTAAATCGGCGATGTCGTAAACAATGTCAACTCCGGCCTGACGCATGGCCTGTCCGCCCATGCCGAATAGTTTGCTATCCGGGCAGGCCAATTTTAACGCATTAGCTACACTGGCTCCATGCAGATCACCCGATGCTTCGCCTACTGAGATCATGATTTTGTACATATCGGCCTCCAAATAAAGTGCTTAAACGAAAAAGCAATAAGCACTTGACAATTAGCACTATGTACTAGCGCCAAGTGCCAAGTGCATTATATATTACATAGCAATGATTGTGATCCCATTGTCATCGGCCATTCGAACAACCGTTTCTTTGTCAATTAACAGCGTCGCCCCGGCCTCGATGACTAACCCCTTCGCCCTAGCCTTAATCATAGCACGCAGGGTGTCTGGTCCAACACTGGGTACATCAAACCGCAAATCTTGATTTGGTTTTGCTACTTTCGCAACAACAACATCGCCGCGGCCGAGTTCACCACCCCGAAGGATGCAGACATCAGTGCCTTCAATGGCTTCCACCGCCATAACGGCAAGGTTTTTCACAACAACAGTCTGACCAATATCAAGGCCGCCAATTTCTTTGGCCATCTTAAAACCCAGCTCCATATCAGCCTTTTCACTGTCCGATGGAGCCCGCTTGGTGATTTGTCCCGCCCCCGGCATCAGTGTACGAATAAGCGCCGTCTGATCGAGGACACCAATCCCTTCCGAGGCTAGTTCACGGACAAAAGCCAACATAATGGTATCATCACTATTATCTTTAAGACCAGCCAAGAGTTTTCGGATGCGAGCATCAAGCTGTACCGCGCCGGCAAACATTAATTCTTTGGTTACTTTGCCGATCATGGCCACTTCAGTCGCCTGTTCCTTCTTTAACGTATTGATAATATCGTCAAGCTGGCCAACACTAATTACATGAAACTTGTCGGCTGCAGCAACCAATTCAGGGTCAATCCCCGGCACAACAGCGATTGCTATTACGTTAAAGCCCATGCCGCGAGCGGCACGGGCAAATTCTACCGGAAGCCGTCCAATGCCGGCCAATAAACCAATCGTCTTCATCTCATATCCCCTAACACAACCCGATCCATCTATAGTATTTATAATATCACTAACTTTATTCAGCCGCTTCGCGGCGGGTGCGGCAAATACCACGCTCGGCATTGCGCAGGAAGCCAAGGAAATGTTCGATTTCAGGGCACGAATCAAGTTCTTGCTCCATAACTGCAATGGCCTGAGTAAGACTTAACCCGGAACGATAAAGAATCTTGTATGCTTTTTTAAGGTTGCGGCGGGCTTCAGGGCCGATGCCGGCACGAGACATGCCAACATTGTTAAGACCTGATACACGCGCTGGATGCCCATCAACAATAACATACGGAGGAACATCCTGAACCACTTTGGACGCGCCGCCAATCATGGCATTGCGGCCAATCTTAACAAACTGGTGAATCCCCGACAGACCACCGATAACCACGCGGTCCTCAACAACAATGTGGCCGGCCAGCGTTGCTGCATTAGACATAACGACGTTATTGCCTACAATACAGTTATGTGCCACATGAGTATAGGCCATGAGCAGACAGTTCGAGCCGATGCGGGTTTCTTCACCTTCACCAGTAGCCCGGTTAACAGTCGCAAACTCGCGAATCTTCGTATTGTCGCCAATAAACACATAACTTTTTTCGCCGGCAAACTTGAGATCCTGCGGCTCGCCGCCAATGGACGCGCTCGGATAAATCACACAGTTTTTACCAATACTTGTCCAGCCGTCTATAACGACATGGGCTCCGATTTTAGTCCCGTCACCTATTAAAACGTTTTCACCGATTACGGCATACGGCCCGATTTCAACATCTTTACCGATGCGGGCCCCGGGGTGAATAACTGCTGTTTCATTTATTTTACGCAGCGGAATTACTTTTTCCGGTTTCATTAACAGATCAACTCCTTCTAAAGAAGAACAATTCAATGCCCCTGCTATTTTTCTAACTATATAATCCGACTCTGTAGTCTTACTTTGACAATTGCTATTCCGTCAAATTTAGCCGTTTTATAAAAATAACGCTGTTTTTCACGGCTTTACAGGCCAAAATAACTGTTTTTCTCACTTACTTAGTCTTTATCGACTAAAGCAAATATAAATTCACCTTCGGCGACCACCTGATCGTTAACATAAGCTTCGCCCCATAGTTTACCAATATTTCCGCGGACTTTAATCAATTCAGCCACCATGCGCAGCTGATCACCAGGCACAACCGGTTTTCTGAACCGTACCCGTTCCATGCCGGCAAAATAAGCCAGCTTACCACGATTTTCTTCCGGGTACAACATGGCAACTCCGCCTACCTGCGCCATGGCCTCAAGAATAAGCACCCCAGGCATGACTGGCTGGCCGGGAAAATGGCCTTGAAAAAAAGGTTCATTATAAGTTACACTCTTTATTCCTACAGCCCGTTTCATAGGCTCGACTTCGAGAATCCGGTCAACCAATAAAAACGGATAACGATGCGGAATAATATTTTGAATTTCGGTTAGAGACAACATACTTTATTCAGCTCCCTTAGCATTTGTAACCTGTGAAACTATTCTTTTCGCTAATTCAGTGTTCAGAGCGTGGCCCGATTTAACGGCAATAATATGACCGTGCACATGACCGGCCAGCGCAATATCACCGATAATGTCTAATATCTTGTGACGGACAAGTTCGTCTTCAAACCGAAGCGGTGTCAGCACAGTGGTGTCATCGTAGACGATGGCATTTTCCAAACTGCCGCCCAGAGCCAGTCCCTTAGCCTGAAGTGCTTCGATTTCATGCATAAACCCAATCGTACGTGCCGGTGCGATTTCTTTTACAAACACTTCAGAGGTTACTTCATAATCGCCGAACTGCACGCCTAACAGAGGATGCGGATTCACAGAGGTAAAAGTTATTCTTAGTCCGTCGTAAGGTAAAATCGTTATAAATTTATCCCCACACCGCACCGCAAGGGCCTCTTCCACCCGGACAATCCGGCGAAGAGCGTCTTGCTTTACGACCCCGGCTGATTGAATGAGTTCGACAAACGGCAAGGCACTGCCGTCAGCCACCGGTGGTTCCACGGAATCGATTTCAACCAGACAGTTATCAACTGCCATGGCTCTAAGGGCCGCCAAGAGGTGTTCTACTGTAAAGACCTTGGCAGGGCCGCTCTCCAGCGTTGTGGCTCGCATGGTTGCCGTAACATTGGCCGTGGCTGCTTTAACCTCCGGCGCGCCTGGCAAATCGACGCGTACAAAAACAACACCTGAATCGATGGGTGCCGGTTTGATCGTAATGGCTACATCTTGTCCTGAATGGAGTCCGATGCCGGTATAGGATACAGCTTTCGCTATTGTAGTCTGTTGCTGATTATGATGCATGATATCCTCCTGAATTGATAACCTTTGTTTATTCTACAGAAGATTCGCGTTTCCTGCAAGTACCGGACACAAAAAGAGTTCACGCTATTTTCTTTCCTGCTAAGGTGAGAGCGCTGGTATTCATCTGATATTCAATCAATTCTTTATATTGACGGCCGACCTCGGATTGGGGTTTGACAAAAACGTCTGACGGTTTTCCCTCTTCCACGACTTTCCCTTTGTCCATTAAGACAATCCGATCAGCGACACGCAACGCAAAAGAAATTTCGTGCGTAACAACAAGCATGGCACTCTGACGGTACTTGGCCAATTCTTCCATAACCACAAGGACTTCGCGCACCAAAATGGGGTCAAGAGACGCTGTAGGTTCGTCCCAAAGCATTAAATCAGGATTCAACGCCAGTGCTCGTGCGATCCCCACCCGCTGCTGCTGACCGCCCGACATTTCAGATGGCTTATGGCTATGGTAGGATTCCAAACCAACCTTGGTCATGGCCTCAAGAGCCTTGTCATAGGCTTGTTCTTTGTCCAATCCGCCCATGACAAGCCCGAGCATGACATTTTCAACGGCGGTAAGCCGATCTACAAGATTAAAATGCTGAAATACAAAACCGATTTTTTTTCGCATAGCGCGCAGTTGATCTGGCATAAGCTGAAGAATGTCAACTCCGTCAAACTGAATTGATCCCTTGTCAGGTTCGATCAATCGGTTAATTGTGCGGATCGTTGTTGACTTTCCGCAGCCAGACGGCCCCATAAGGGCTACAGTCTCACCATGACCGACATGTAGGTCAAGATCATTTATAGCCAGTACCTGGCCAAACTGTTTGGATAGGTTTTTGATCGAAAGCATGGGGGCACCTCCTTTTTTTATTTTCCACACTGAAAATTTATCAAGGTACTTTTGGCATCGCCCCAAAAGTACCAAAAAGGCTAGGCCTGTCTTGCAGAAGTCTTGAAAAACCAGCACGTTACTGAAAATCCGTAAACTCGCTGCGCTCAAACAACCGGATTTTTTAACCGTAACATGCTAATTTTTCATCCTGCGGAACGTCTTCTTTCAGAATGGCCGGTAGGAACGAAGAACCATAAACTTGAGAAAAGAATTCCGTTCTTTTTTTTCGTCCTTTTCGACCCTTACGGTAGCTGCCGGTCCGAAGGATGGAAGCGGGTCTTGCTTGCGGAATAAAAAGTCCGACTGTTTGAGCGAAGCGAGTTTCGGACTTTCCGCAAGTGAGGCCTGCTTCCAAGGCGGATGCCGTACAGGTCTTGATTTTTTGGTGTCTTTTGTATCAAGACAAAAGCACAAATGCTTTCTACTGTCCTTTTGTCCATTGCCCAAAAAGTACCCAAAAAGTCTAGGCCTGATCTTACAGAAGCCTTGAAAAATCTGTGCGTTACTGGAAATCCGTGAACTCGCTGCGCTCAAACAACCGGATTTCTTAATCGTAACGCACAGATTTTTCATCCTGCGGAACGTCTCCTTTCAGAATGGCCAGTAAGGAACGGGGAACGAGGGACGGGAGATGGGGCCTCGTTTCAGCATAGCTGAAACATCGGGGTGCAAAGTTACTACTTTCCACTTTTTACTTTCCACTTTCCATCACTTAAACTTCAACTTCCGTCTATTGAGTTTCTGCAATAAGCCCGGGCGGGCGTTTGGAACAACGATTTCACGCATGACTTCATCGAAGGATAAGCCCAACGCCTCACCGGCGGTGACTTCTTCTGCGGAAATCGGACTAATTTTTTCAGCATAGTTTGCCACAATCAGACCGAGCAGTGCCCCTAAAAACGGCACGCCAAGCCATGGCAGATAAGGAATACCGGCACCCGAAATGACAAACATCGCCGTCAGCATAACGGCACCGATGGCCATACCATACTGCCGCTCTGGGGCGGTAAAGGTAATAGCTATCCGGGCCAAAAGACCACGCCAGCCGGTTACCTTCACTTTGCTGACCAGACGGCGGCGACGAATCACTGTCATAATGGCCGAATGATCAAGAGCCAAAAACAAGATAGTAGCAATAATCGCCATCATTGCGGCCAAAATTGCCTGTACTTCCTTGAGAATCTGGTACAGTTCACCACGTGCATTCGGTTCAATAACCCCAAGGTCTGCGGCGTAAAGTGATACATTTTGGTGGCCTACTTGTTGGTAAACGATTGGGGCCACCGCATCACTGGAAATATTTCTTTTTGTCAAAATTTGAATCCGTTCACCGGGGATCACCTGACCGGCAATAAATTTATCCATAATTTGCACCGAATGGCTGATTTCTTCATCTTTAAGGTTAGGTGCCGCAGTGGCCAGATACTGTAGCTGGGTGGTAATCAGCGGAACATTCAGCTGCTGCACTTGGCCGAGTTTGGCTGTCGCACTTGTCAAGCTGTTCCGCGCCCCAGCCGCGTCAAAGGCCTTTAATGTCGCCACAGTGCTGCTGCCGTTGGCTACAATGGTATCGATCGCTGAATTGGCACTCCGAGCATTGGCTGCCACATCATTCAGGGCCACCAAATTGCTTTGTAGACCATCTAAATTACGCTGCGTATCGCCCAGGTTAGTCACAGTGCCGGCCGTATCGCCGCCGACCAATCCGACTACCTGCATAGTATTCATTAGGCCGCCAATCGCCCGTGAAGAGTTAGCAATTTGGTACTGCATGGAAGTTGTATCAATTCGCGCCAAGCCATTGGTTGCAGCTTGAATACCATCGCTGGCGGCTTGGATGCTGTTGACTGTTTTTTCAACCGCACTTACGCTGCTGTCATAGTTATTAAGCGCATTGAGTGCAATATCGCTTACTTTCTTAGTATCCTGCGCAAAGCCGGGTATTTCACCGACAAGCTTAGTTGTTTCATTCAGGGCACCGCTTAATTCCTGCCGCGGATTGTGGTAGGAAGCTGTACCGACGAATGCGGCAACTACATTCTTTTCAAGCTTAAACCCTTGATTGCTTGTCAAACCAGTTGTGTCGCCCTGGGTAATGACACCTTCGCCCGCGCCATCAGGACGCAACCCAGTGATTTGCACAACAACATTTCCCTTGTCCACCGGATTACCGGCAATAGGAGCCTGCGCAGCTTGACCTTGAAAAACGACGACGTCGCCCTTCTGCAGTTCTGCACCATTTGCAGGAGCAATGACAATCTGGCTGGCATAAGCAGATAGAAACCGTTTCAGTTCCATCATTGTACTAACCAAATGGGTCATGTCATCATTTTGGCCATCTATCGAAACATTCTCCACATAATCAAGATTCAGCTGGCTTTTCATGTCACTGGCAATGGCTTCACCCATCCGAATGGGATTCGATGGCTCACTGCCAACCGGAAAGCTAATCTCCATAATCTGATATTCTTTGAGCAGTTCTTCAATCTGCTTATTAACAGCCGTAGTTTTATCCAGTGACGTTAAGATAACGCCGATCGAACTGCCGTCGCGAAAAACAAA
This sequence comes from Negativicutes bacterium, assembly GCA_028707635.1. Taxonomy (GTDB): domain Bacteria; phylum Bacillota; class Negativicutes; order JAAYSF01; family JAAYSF01; genus STF2-20. The sequence goes on along the minus strand of JAQWAQ010000024.1, from coordinate 15,605 downwards.
GCCTACGCCGTCAATTGTCATGACTTTATCCATCAGCATATTTTTCGCACCGTCCGGTACACCACGGATGGTGAGACGCGGTTCAGTTACAACACCAACACTCGCCCCGCCGGGAATACCGCCAAAGGTTTTATCAAGTGTTTCATAGACCTGCTTGGTCTTATATTCGTGCGGCAGAGCAACAAAGATGTTGGTTTTGCCGGTAATTGTCGGTCCAAGTTTCATGCGCCCACCGGGGAAGGCGTCATTGATAATTTTCTGCACCTGTGCCGAAGCGTCATCCTTCATTTCTTCCCGCACCTGCAGAACTAAGTCATATTCACCGTAATCGCCGACCAAATTGTTCAGCGTACTAGAAAAATACGCATTAGCCGACATCGCCAAAGCACTGGCTAAGATTGAGCCAATGACAATACTTACAATAAGGAGGGTCAAGATATCACGATTAAAGGTATCCTTAAGAATACTTCGAGAAAAAAACGTCTTAGATTTTTGCATAAAACGGTTCATCACTGCTTCACCTCTTTCCATCAGGGATTTATTTTATTTCGTATATAGTTTTTTGTCCATATTTATATACGGACGATGGGTATTATTATATACTTTATATGAACTTTTGGCAATACTCAATGTATAGAAAAAAAGAGATCGCCATGTCGCTGGCGATGTCTTTAAGGTTATTTATAGTTATTACCTTTATTACTTTCGGCTTTCCACTTTCCTATTTCCACTTTCTATACTACTGTCCTTTTGTCCATTGCCGCAAAAGGACCAAAACGGCTAGGCCTATCTTGCAGAAGACTTGAAAAATCTGCATGTTACATTATTAAGGTACTTTTTGCATTGCCCAAAAAGTACCCAAAAAGTCTAGGCCTAATCTTCCAGTCGACTTGAAAGATAGGCACGTTACTGAAAATCCGTGAACTCGCTTCGCTCAAACAACCGGATTTTTTAACCGTAACGTGCCTATCTTTCATCCTTCGGAACGCCTTCTTTCAGAATGGCCGGGTAGGAACGAAATGCGGGAAAGTGGTAAGTGGTGGACGGGATACGGGGCGTAACCCGAACCACTACCTTCCACTTTTTACTTTCCACTTTCCGGTTTACCTTCCGGCGGTTTGGTTTTCCACCGGTTATGGAGCCAGAACCATTCGTGGGGGTGCTGGCGGACATGTTGTTCTATGATATGAGTGAGTTTGGCGGTGATTGTATAAACATCATCGGCTTTATTTTTTGTTTTGAGCGGCATAATATGGGGATGAATGATGGCAGTATGCGTTCCATCGCTATTTTCGGTAATAAATGCCGGAATAATAGGCGAATCTTTCATTCTGGCCAGCACAGCCGCGCCTTGTGGTGCAGATGCCATGCGGCCGAAATATTCAACGAATACGCCGTCCGAATGAGCATCCTGATCCATGAGCAGACCTATAATTTTGCCTTCTCCTAATAGTCGAACCATTTCGCGAACACCTGACTTATAGGTTATATGCATTCCCGCCAAGGTCCTGTATTCGTTAATAAACTTGTCCATGGCAGCATTGGTTTGCTTTTGCACTACAGCTGCCAAAGGGAATCCATTGATTGCTAATCCTGCACCTAACAGCTCCCAATTACCGCTGTGGGCTGTTGCCAGTACAACACCCCGCCCATAGGACAAGGCTTCGATTAAATACTCGGCACCCTCAAGCTGAACATGCTTATCGACATTCCCTTTATTAATACACGGAAAAGCCAGAACTTCCATAAACATACGGCCAAATCTTGTTGTGCTCTGTTTGGCTATTTTTGTTGCTTCAGCTTGGCTTATACCAAAGCCGCGGCGAATGTTGTCAATCGCCATTTTTTTGCGTCTGCCGGCTACAAGCGGCCAGCAAAGCTCACCTACTATGTTTCCCATCGAACGCCGCAGGCCTAACGGCATCCTGCACACTAACCAACTGAAGATTTTTACAAGTGAATAAACCATTGCGGCCTCCAACTATCGGGTAAAGCTAATTCCGTAATAGGCTTCATCATTCCGCCAGCCGGCATCGACTTTGAGTCCCGGAATGATAGAAATACGTGCGCCGTAGTTCATGTCATCGCCATCGTATTCAGCAATTAAGCTGGTGGCTGGAAATATATTATTGCCAGTGACCAGACCTAATGGACTGAGCTGTTTTTCAATTCCAGCGAATAAACCGTCATAGCGGCCGTTGCCAACACCAGCATGGATTCGAAACCCTAACGGCAAGCCCTTGCTGGCGACAGCGTAAACTGACCGATCCTTTTCATCTGTAGCATCTTCAACCCCGACGGCTAAGCCCGGAATCAGAACTTTTTCCGGTATCAGACTAAGTTTTGCGTTAAGCATTGTTTCATTATCCTGCTTGTCATAGTGAAAACCGGCTACCCCGATTTCGAGACGATTAGCCAGACCGAGATTAAATACACCAACATTGTCGTGTTTTAAATCATAATATCCCAGTGAGAAATCACCTTCCTGCAGTACGTCAGCCGACGGCGTATTAATCAAACCGGTTGAACCGTTCACTGACGGAGCAGCGCTGACAGTGGCTGTACTGAGGCATAGAGCAAATATCGTACCATATAATAATTTCTTCATAAATAAATTTCTCCTATCTAAATTATAATGTAATATGGGCATCTTTTTATCCGATGACTAACCCTCTCTAAGAGTCCCTGGATACGGTTCGACTAGGATTCAGGTGGAGTTAAAACTCCACCTGAATCAAGTCTCACTTTATATTCTGCAAAACAAGCAATAATCCTGCATATATCGACAGGGAAGATATAGGGAAAACGGGAAAGTGGAAAGTAATATTACTTTCCACTTTCCATCGCTATCAATCGCTTTTCCAGTTCGCGGACCTTTTTAAGAAGATCGGGCACTTTATACAGCGCGGCTTCGGCTTTTATCCATTCACGATGCGGGCGCGCCGGGAAACCGGCATAGAACGAACCTGATGCGACATCACTGATAGGAGCCGAACGAGCGGCAAAGGTGCAGTTGTCTCCGATAGTAATATGACCAGCACTGCCAGCCTGCCCGGCAAAGGTAACATTGCGGCCTGTCTTAACACTGCCGGCAATCCCCGTCTGCGCGACCAAGAGACAATTCTCACCAAGAATAACATTATGGGCTAAATGCACTAAATTGTCTATTTTAGTGCCGCGTTTAACGATTGTACTACTGGTCGTCGCTCTGTCAATCGTGACATTGGCACCGATTTCAACATCATCTTCAATCAGAACATTGCCGACTTGGGGAACCTTTTGGTGCTCGCCCTTTTCAGTGACAAAACCAAAACCGTCACTACCAATGACTGCACCACTGTGAATAATTACATTGTTGCCAACACGGCAATTCTCTCTGACGGTTACGTTAGGGTAGATGATCGCGTCATTGCCGATTTCCGTATTATGTCCGATATAGGTATGCGGATAAATAATGGCATTATCGCCAATCACAACATTGTCGGCCAGAACAACCAACGCCAAAATGGCCACATTCTTACCAAGCTTAACCCCTTGGCCAACGACTACTGTATTATGTACACCGCGACTGATGGGCACTTGCGGCGTAAAAACTTCCAACAACTTAGTAAAGGCCATCCGGGGGTTTTCTACCCGAATGGCCGGTTTTGAAAACTCAGTAACAGAGTCAGGAATAATAATCGCGGCGGCTTTGGTCTGCACCGCTTTTTCCAAATGGGGCGGCACGGCAAAAGTGATATCGTTTTCGCCGGCTGTATCCAGACCGGCTACACCCGTAATTTCAATACTTCCATCGCCTATTACTGAACCTTTGACAAGGTCCGCGACATCACTTAGTTTCAGCTTCACATGACATCCTCCTGACTCTACTGCATTCTCTTGATAACTTCGTCTGTAATATCGGTACCGCCTTGAGCGACACCATTTTTATATAAGATAATGCTTAACTTTTTATCTGCGGCAATTTGCTCAAGGGTTTGCTTAATGGCAGCATCAATTTGGTTTTCTAAATCTTGCTTTATTTTCACAAATTCACCGTAGGCTGTTTCCTGCCGTTTTTGGAAGTCTGCGGCGCTTAAGGCAGCCTTGTCTTTTTCCAGATTGTCACTTAATTCTTTGCCTTTAACATTAAGTTGATCTTGGAAACCTTTTACTTTGGGGCTTTCAGCCATAACTCTGTTGACGTCAAGAACGCCGACATTCTGGCTGCCACCAAAAGCGCTGCAACCGCTGACCAGCACGCTGAACGCAAAAACAACCAATAATAAAACAACCAGTTTGCTCGTGTTTTTCATGATAAATCCTCCAATCTGATGGATTGTTACACCTGTAATTTACTATTCCCAAGCTACTAAATATTTATCCGATGACCAAGCTGCTCTAAATAACCTATTGAAGTCTTATATTCGGCGCTGAAAATTGACTAATAACCTCGCCGGTAATATCAACAGCGCTTGCATTGACCTTAACCTTGGCCATGACGGCCTCAAGTCCGCGTTCAACAGCAATCTTGCCCGCCCTATCACGAATATCATCGATGATTAACTGCTGCAGCATGGCAATCTCACGTTGTTTCGCCGCAACCTGCTGTTCAAACTCGCTGCTGCCTGCTAGCGCCGGCTGGCCTGCAGCTGGGGCCTGTGGCTGATTGCGACTGGCAACCTCATTCGTTTGCTGCGCGCCCTTTTGGGCTAATTCTGCATGAAGCTGTTCGGCGTAAGCCGCAAGCTGCTGTTCGATAGCCGCTTGTTCAGGGGCCATCTCCCGGTCCATCTTCTGCTTTAACTCTTGATCCTTGGCCGCTAATTTGCTGCCCCGTTCATTCTGCAGGTTTTCCAATTCACCCTGCAGCGAAGCCATTTCTTCTTTGGATAACTGAACGGTTTTTAGTTGAAGCTGAATATTGAAAACCCGCGGCTGATAAGTTTTATCTAGTTCAGCACTGTAGGCTTGGAGTTCAGCCGATAAACTGCTGTGCAGCTGCTCAGCTTTGGCTTTTAACCCTGCCGTTAACTGGGTATGCTTATCAGTCATTTTGGCGTTAAATTCTTGTTCAAGGGCGGTGTTAATCCCGCTAGTGATTGTGGCCATATCAGGCATTACTGCGCCTGCTGAACTTTGGGATCTAGCAGCAGCATTGGCCTGAGCATTTGCCTTGGCAACGAGAGCATTTGCCTGCTGCTCAAGCTTGGCCACTTCGCCATACCTTGGGTGGGCCTTAAGGGCTTTATTCATATCAATGATCCCAATTTGTGGTATACTGGGAGTCTTGGTGTCTTTGGCTTGAGAACAGCCTGTGGTAAGAACTGCAACCGAAACGATAAGAAGCAGAAACCGTAATGCGTTTTTAGTATAGGACACCAAATCACCACCTTCTAAAAGGGCCGAGCTGGATCACACCTGCTCGGCCAATGTTCCGCCTGATTCAGTTGATTACTTGTTGATTTTCTTCATTACGTCGTCAGTAACGACCTGTCCGCCGTATACAACATCGTTTTTATCAAGAACAACCGATAAGCCTTTTACCTCGGCTACAGCTTTGATAGCCGCATTGATTTTGTCAAAAATAGGAGCGCGAAGTTCCTGGTTCTTCAGGCTCAGACGCTGCTGGACTTGGGAGTAGTAGTCTTGTTTTTCTTTGTCATTCATGCTGGCTGCCTTTGTTTCAAAGTCTTGTTGGGCAGCTTTTATTTCGGCTTGCATAGCTTCATCGGCTTTAGCAGTATCAGGATGCTGATAAATCAGCATTTGATAATCCACAACACCGATATTGGATGAGTTTTTTTCGGCCGCATAACTGGTCCCTGTTTGTGATACAGCTATACCAACAACGCTCAGCACAAATAAAATTGCCACTGTAAGTGAAATCAACTTAACCTTTTTCTTTTCTAGTTTTAACACTAATAGATCCCTCTTCTCTCTTGCCCTCCGGCAATGAAAATTTTCACCTTATTATACCAGTATTTAGCGATACATTCAATATTTTCCTCGCTAATTACCTCTAAAGATGACCAATTAGTCGCAACCATGATTCGTCTTCAGTAAAGATATATTCAGCACTTAGATAGTCATGCAGTCTGTAGCGCAGGCCGAACTCGTTCTTGTTGTTCTCCGGCCAGCGTTCCGCCCGCAGCGACCAATCACGGCTAAGCTTCTGGTTGAGTGTCAAGATGTTATCATTGTCGGGAAGGATATGTTTGACCCCGATAAACGTGTTGTCACCAAAGCGGTGCGACCAGCCGGGCGCAAACTCCCAGGATACTGTATTGGGAATGAAGTCCACTTCTAGAAATGCTTCATCACGGCTGCCGACGAACTTACCAGCATGCAGGCGAGCCGAAGTATTATCATTTACATGGCGGCCCATATCAAGATAACCTTCTAACCAAATGTTGTATTTATCTGTTTCAGCGGTAGCCACAATCACTGTATCAGTGCCCGGGCTAATGATTGGCGTTATTGTAAGGCCAAAACTGCGTGACAGGTGATGGCGACTCGCCACTTCACCAAATTTTTGCGCAAAATAATCGCGATGCCGTTCCACGAAAGCAACCGGCAGACCAGTGAGCTGCTTTGCACCCTCTGCAAATACCGTCTCCATTCCCAACAGCATAACATTAGGGATGGACTGTGAGCGCAGGCTGACATGCACATCCTTAATGGTTTCCCCGGTAGGAACCAGCGATAATTTTACAATAGTGCGGGCCCCGGCTTCGACATCAAAGTTGGACCGGAATTCCGGGAGCTGTTCAGCCAAAATTTCCTGAATGACGGTTTTCGAAACGCCGCCTGCCCAATCTACAGCGTCAATCGGCAGACCGACAAGAACGTTATTCACGCGTTCTTCCACGTCACCCATATCAGCTTTCATCAGGGCCGCCAGTTCGGGTGAAACGCTGCCATAGTCAACCTCAAGCACTACTTCCCGCACAACTTCGCCCCATGGCACCAATTCAATAATAATGCTGGTGTTGGCACCGGGGTTGATCCTGACGTTCTCAACACTATAGCCAACCAGAATACGGTCAAACACTTCTTTAATAATTCGTTCATACGAATCTTGTCCAGCCGCAATTTCACTGGCTTTGTGTCCAAGGAGCACATGCTCGCCTACTGTGGTGACGCTGGCCGCCATTCGTTTGGCGATGCGGGCCGGCGGCGCCTGGGCTCCGTTCACTGTTGTCACACTGACAGTTATTGTATCAATTGTAGCACCAGCCGCACTTGCCCCGCCCGGCCAAGCAAATAACATTAATGCCAGCATAAGTATCGGAATCATCTGAAAAGGCTTACCGTTTATCGTCCCACACCTCCTTAGGTTACAGCAATATTGCATAAAGAGTCAGGTCTGACGACCTGACTCTTTATTCTTATTTAGAACTGACCGCCAAAGCCAAAGTGCGTCTTGCCACCGTCAGAGCCTTGGGCATAGTCAATCCGAATCGGGCCGATTGGGGTGGTTACTCGAACACCCACACCGACGCTGGCTTCAAGATCATTGAGCTTGTAGCCTTCGCCATCCCAAGCCTTACCAACATCAGTAAATACGACACCCTGAACCTTGTTGGCTACAGGGAAACGATATTCAGCTGTTGCTGCCAGCATTTTATTGCCTTTAAATTGCTCATCTTCATAGCCGCGCAAGGTATCGGAGCCGCCGACTGAAAACTTGCCGGTATATGGCATGTGTCCGTCAGCATAACCGATTGTGCCGCGAAGCGCGACCGTTTGTGAACGGCCTACTTTGAGATAGTTGCGGCTTTCAAACGTATATTTATTGAAATCAAATTCGCCGCCAAACGCCTTTCCGGCAAATTCAGCTGACAAGGATAACCGGTTTCCTTCGGTTGGGTTAAAGACATTGTCACGCGAATCATAAACATGCATTAACGTCACGCTGTTCGTCAAACCAAAGTTATCTTCCAGATAATCCGGCATTGTCGAATAATTCTCCGGTCCATCAACATCTTCAACATGAGTGTCAGTACGATGCTTGAAGGTGATATAGTTCTGAGCGAACTCACTTTGCGGACGACCCAGAGTTACCTCCCAGCCTTCACGCTTCTTGTCATACGTTGATTTTTCATCGCCGCCATTGTAATAGTCAGTGTACTCGTTGGTCATATCATAGAAAGTAACACCTAACGAAGTTTGCTTAGCATCCAGCCATGGGCGGGTGTAGCTAATTTCGTAGTTACGATCACTGGCTTCGCCGCCAAATTCCCAGTGGAATTTAACTTTATCGCCGGTTCCGCGGAAATTGTTATCACCAAGTTCGATGATACCGATCATACCATCACTCTTACTGTAACCGCCGCCGATGGAGAACATCCCGGTTTTTTGTTCAATTACACTTGTTTCAAGCACAACAGAATTCGGTTCTTTACCCGGGTTGAGCTTCATGTTGACATCCTCGAAATAGCCGAGGTTGTACACTTTTTGCATACTACGGCGTGCATCTTTGACATTAAAAGCTTCGCCGGGCTTGAGCTTCATTTCACGGGTTATTACATAGTTCTTAGTTTTTTCATTGCCTTTGATGGCAATGCCTTCAAGATTGCCTTCATTGATGGTAATTGTCAGTACGCCGCTGTTCATTGCGACATCAGTCACCTTGGCTAGAATAAAGCCTTGGTCATGATAGTATCTTTCAATGGCCCGGGCGTTATCATTGAGCTGCTTAGTATTCAAAAGTTTACCTTTAGTAACACCGAGCAAACTCTGGATCTTATCTGTGGAAACCTTAGTATTACCCTTAATTACAACATTATTAAGAACAGGGTTTTCCATAACAGTATAGATTACCTTGGCACCTTCCGGAACCTCGGTAAAGTTTGCAACAACATCAAAGAAATAACCAAGATCATAGATAGACTGCATATCCTGCTTCACCTTGTCCGGCGTTAAGGTATCACCTGGCTGAAGCTTGATCACTTTGGTGATTTCGGCAATATCGACCGTAGAGTTGCCAGTTACTGTTACTGCTGTAACAGTCTTGCCGCTAAGATCATTGGCAAACGCTGGGGCAAGAGTGGTAAGGATAAGGCTGAGACTAATGATCGCCGCAAATAGTATATGCCCATAGCGTCTCGTTGTTCTCATGAATTACCTCCTTATTAACTTTATTGGCCGCGTAGTGTTTTTCCGGCAGCCCGTACTAATTTCTGCAGTTCGTCAGGTGGTAAAACCACTTGCTGTTCTGCCTGATACTGTTGAGCGTCGTTTGTAACGCGGCTTTTTTCGGCAACAGTCGAAGCTTGTTGATGCTCTGTTTTTACTATAGCGGGTGTTTGCTGGGCCGCCTGCGACTCTAACTGCGGCTTCGTCTGCTCAGCCGGATTGCTGACAGAAAGCACTTGCTGAGGCATTTGCAGCTGAACGGCAGGGGAAACTTGATCATCCCTGGTCTGCTGCTGATTAACCCACCAATAAGTACCACCAAAGCCGATAACAGCGAGCATCATAGCCAGTCCAACAGCCGTACCCTGCGTCAGCAGCGAATACTTATAACGCCAGTGACGGGTACGATTGGCTTCCTTGGCATGCTGAAGTTCAGCCTGGGCCAACATCAAATTAAGCTCAGCGCGAACATCGCGGTCCTTGTCGAACGCTTCCTCAGCCCGTGTAAGCCATTGTCGGGCCGAACGTAAACGCCGATACATATTTTCTTTAAAGTCCGCCATATCCACCACCCCCATTATAACCACAATATATAATCAAGGGAATAGGCCAGATTATGGTCTTCCCTTTAGGGGCAAAAACCAGGCAAATTAGTCAATTACAAAGCAATATATCGTAAATGCTGATCATTTTAACTATCTTTCGCAGTTTATTGCTAAAAACCTTTTATTTAGATCGATAACCCCTACCAGTGCTGCATAAACTTGGATAGCATGCCGCGAACGCGACGGATACCCTGCTTTTGCAGTCGATAAATATGGGAGATGCTCATGTCAAGCGTCTCGGCCAATTGCTTAGGCTCGCGATCTTCAAAGAAAACACCGCTCAGCACCAGCTGTTCTTTGGCCGGCAGCCGTTCCATCGCATCTTTTACCTTTTCTACAAGGAAATTCTGTTCGGCCTGACTGGCCACTTCAACACTCTTGTCAATCAGCCGGTCGGCCATAGTCACAGAATCCTCACTGTCAAGCGGGCTGTCGATATACGCAAGATCAGCCTTGCCCTCCTGCTGCATGAAGTTAAGCATGCGGCCACGAATCCGATGAAACGCGTAGAGGCTAAACGCCACCCCGCGGGTATGGTCGTAGTTTTCAACAGCTTCAATCAGCCCAACAGTGCCTTCCTGAATAATATCCATCAGAGTCGGCTCATTGACCTTCCAGCTCATGGCAGCCTTAAAGACAAGCGGCTGATAACTCTCGATAATCTGCCGCCGGCTGTCCAGGTCGCCCTGGTCTTTGAAGCCCAACCAAAGCTGTTCTTCCTCGGCCGGGGCCAGCATCTCAACCCTATTTAATTCTTTAAGATACTGTTTAAGCAGCATGAGAATCATCCTTTTCAACAGGAACTATTATCAAAATCGTCATACGTTGCGAGCTCAGCACGCACTTTTAGTCTAATAAAACTTTATTAGAATTTTATTAGAATTCTACTAGAACTTAAATCGCGCTTCAATCCCGATTCGTTTATCGTCCTGATCATCGACCAAACCTGTCAGGCTGATTCTGCGATTCAGGTCGTAGCGGAACCCATAACTGTACCGGTCATTATCAAGCCCCATTGTATAGTTCAGCATCAACCGATCTGTAATGTATTTACCCATTTCAACATTATACACTTCCTGGTTGCTTGGCCCCTCCCGATCTTCGTTCGAGCGCTGACGGCCATTTGACCACAACGTATCACGCACCACCCGGAAGTCATCAAGACCAAACGCATCACGGAATATCCCTTCAACTGTACTGACAAAGCGCATCTGAAGACCAGCGTCAAGAAGGCCGACTAGTTCATCACGGCCAAAACCACTGCCGTTTGCTCCACTGCCGCTGCTCTGTTTTTCAAAATACCGGCTCCGCAGCGTCAAGAGAGTGATAATATCCTGCTGGCTCATGGCCGGTTCGGCGGTAAGCTGGAGATCCATAGCCGATACCGGGCCGTTAAGGTTCAGGTCAACCGTCGTGTCCTGAAGCTTGGTGCTGGCTGTTAGCCGCAGCACAGGTTCAAAAGTGCCAAACTGATTAAATTCAGCACTGGCTTCTTTAATTTTAAACGAGGTTCTAAGATAGCTGACAGTCCCTCTGATCGCGGTTATCTTTCCTGACGGATTGGGCCGCTTGGTGCTGCCCTCAAACTTGATCCGCCCTTCAGCCCAGATATCGTACATATAGGAATTATAGAACCGCACTTTCTTGCCGGCGATCAGCTCGACATTCAGCCTAATATTAAGATCAGACTCCGTAAAATCACTAATGAACGGAATATCAATGGTGTTATTTTCAAACAGCAGTGTCCCGGCCAGCAGTGGCCGCCCTCGATTGCTGGTTAATGCGAGATCGCCGTTAAGCGGTCCTTTGAAGTATTTACTATTTACGCCAAGGTTATCCAACTTGAGCTGAAAATCATAATCCGTAAAGGCAAGGCCAGTAAGTGCCGTACTTCCTGCCATCTGGTAAGAACCTGACCCCATATGCCCGGAAAATGTTTTTAAAACTATTTTATCACCTTTAAATTGAATATCAAGGGCCACTTTTTGGATTGGATCATTTAATTTCGCCAGTTTGACCGTCCCGTCCGTTACGTTGATACTGCCTGTAAGGTAGGGCTGCATAATAGTACCGCCAATCGTCAACTCACCCTGGGTCTTGCCTGCTGCCCAGGATACTTCCTTGGTGAGCATAGGCAGAATACTTAAGTCAGCCTGGTCTAACCGGACCTTAACATCCATCTGGTCAGCCAAAGTTGCCTGTCGACGGCCTTCGCTGCTCAACGCAGCCACTGGAATCACCCCATAGGCACTAGCCCGATTTGCCCCTTTAGTCAAGAACAATTGATTAATATTGATGTTATCATCCTGCAGAATCACCAGCCCATACAGCGAGTCAAAGGTAGATGAGCCAACACCGCCGCCGCCAATTTCAAGCGATACATCGGCACGAGGATTGGCCATAGTGCCTGATACCTGGGCGGCAAAGCCCAGGTTACCCTTTACGTCAACATCACTATTGAAGAGGGCTGACAGCAGTCCCGCGTCAATATCGCGACCGCCTGCTTCAAAGCTGAGCGGTCCGTTCAAATCGGCGCTGCCTTGCACAGCAAGTACGCCATTGCCCTGTTTGGCAAAGAATCGATTGACAGTGATAACATTGTTGGCAAGCGAAGCATCAATATCGACGGTATCAAGCGGATAGTTTTTCACTTTTCCGCCCAAAATACCGCCTGTCAACGTGACATTGGGCTTAGCTGTTGTACCACTGATTACGATATGCCCGTTGATCTGACCACTTACATCATTACCTGGTACATTAAGAATGGCCAATAAGGCGGCCAGGTCGCCTTTTTCTACGTCAATCCCGCCGTAGATACCGCCTGTGACGAGATTAAGGCCACCGGCAAAATTGTATGTGCCTTCCCCTTGGACAAACTTGAACTGCGGAATCTCAATACTATCACCGACAAGTTGTATATCACCGCTTACTTGCGAGATTTCGTAGTTTTTAAACACGAGACGATCAGCAACAAGCCGGCCGCTAAACAGCGGCTGTGTTGGTGTCCCTGTGAGGCGACCGCTGAAAGCGGCCTTGCCGGCAAGCTCATAAGGCAGATTTAGGTGGAGCCTGCCGAGATCAATGTGCTGCGCGTCTATCGTCAGGTCAAGATCCTGATCCTGCCGGATGATTCCGGCGATTTTAACCTCGGTATTTAATGAATTAATCACAAAATCGCTAATGCTTGTCAGACCGTTTTCCCGGCGGTAAGATCCATGGGCGCTGGCAATCAGCTGGCCGCGGAAGCTTCCCTCGGTAAGTTTAATTTGTCCTGCGGCATTAAAACTGTCCAGCGGTCCGGTGATCGTGAGCTCATTATCAACATTTCCGGTCAGCTTCTCCCCGGGGAGAAGCAGTTTGACAATATTTTCAGCCCGCGCCTGGCGGGAGCTAATCTTCAAATTAAGCGGACGAGTGCCTGCCAGTCCCATCGTTCCTGTTACTTTATGTGTGGTCGGGCCGTCATTTAGGCTAACATCATAAAGCGTAACAACGGTCGGTGATAGTTCCAACCTGCCTTGTGCATAAGCAAAAGGCTGATAAAAAACCTGACCGCTTGTTGCAGTAAAATCAAGGAGTGCGTTCGGAGTCGCCGTTGTGCCGCTGACTGTACCTGTAAAATCAGCACTGCCATCAATATTGATATTACGATCTAAGGCTGTGAGAAGGCTCAATGGGACTTGGTGGCCGCGCAGATTGAGCCCGATATGATCAGGGCTGACGACACCGTTGGCGGTGACTGAACCACCGTCAAGGCTAATAGTGGCATAGTCGAGAATCAATTGACTATTGGCTAGATGAAAACTGCTCTCGGCACGATTAAATCCAATCCCCTGAACCTGCCCCCCAGTCAGCTGCGCCGTACCGTATACTGTCGCATCAGCTATCGAAAATCCTACGCCTGCAGCATTGATATCGACATCAGCCAAACCATTTAGCCCAGATTGTCCGAACGCCGCACTATCTACACCATTGGCTTTAATATGTACGTCATATTGATTATTTTCAAGTCCGACAGTCCCTGTCGCCGCCACTTGGCCGCCCGCTGCACTGCCTGTGAGCTCTTGAATATTGATTTTTTTGTCAAATAAGCTGAATTGGGCCGCGATGTCCTTGAGGCTAATTCCATTTAGTTCGCCTTCTGCAAGTCCCAAGTCGCCATCGATGGCTAAATTATCAATTGAACCAGTTACTGCCGCATCAAAAGTCACCAGACCGCTCAACGGCAGGCCGGCTTGGACAACAGCAGGATCAAAGCCATTTGACGATACTCTTAAATCAAGAACCGGCTGGCCAGTATTGATAGCAATTTTGCCTTTCGCGGTCACTGGCTGATTCCAAACTTGGGCTTTGGTAAATATGTATAATCGTTCATTGTTAAAAGTAGCAAGGCCGTTCGCATCCCGAATCGGCACACTGTCGGCATCAACATCAACCGCACTGAATTCGGCCTGACCGGCAAAAGAAAGGTCATCGCCTGTCTTTTTTACTGTGGCATCTACCGTATCGGCTGTCCCGCCCAGAACCTGGACTGCAGTGTCGTTCAGCAGCGGCGCTAAATCAAAAAGCGGCAAATTACGGGCTGTAACACTTAAGACACCGTCACCGCCGGTATTGAGCGAACCAGAAACAGTTAACGGGGCTTCCTTATAGACTGTTGATAAATTAATGGCCGTAGACAGTCGACTGGCAAAGTCGAGGCTGCCGTTGACGGCCATAAGCGTCCATTGTCCATCTGCTGAAATAATCTCAGCCTGACCACCATTGAGAACTATTTTACCGGCAAAGGACGATTGGGATGATTGATCTTCAATAATATCCTCAAAATTCCAACGTCCACCAGTCTTCTGAACCAACGTTAAGAACGGCTGGTCGACAGTGATGTTTTTAATCATCTCGGTCTTTTGCCCAAATAACAAACTAAGCAGACTATAGCCTACACTGACCTTAGGACTACTGGCAATCAGCTTGGCTTCTTTATCGTAAACATAAACATCCTCGACAATGATCGTGTTCAAAGACAGTACTTCAAGATTACCAAACTGTACTGAAGCCCCGGTTGCATCAGCAACCTCAGCAACTGCAATGTCCCGTATCCCGGCTAAAATATCCTGGCTCTTGTTCTGCCATGCCGTGGCGACAGCGAAGGCTATGACAACTAGTGTTATAACAACTACCGCCTTAATTTTCATGGCTTCCTCCTGCGTAAAAAATATATGTAGTATTTCGACGAAGGATATAGTCCTTCCTGTTAAAAGTTGGTTGGAATATTATTCTGCCCGGGAATATTTTCCTAATTCATGCTTTGTGGCTTTTGTCTTGATACAAAAGTCACCAAAAAATCAAGGCCTATACGGCATCCGCCTTGGAAGCAGGCCTCACTTGCGGAAAGCCCGAAACTCGCTGCGCTCAAACAGTCGGACTTTTTATCCGCAAGCAAGACCTGCTTCCATCCTTCGGACCGGTGGCTGCCGTAAGGGCCGAAAGGGAACGAAAACAAAGAACAGGATCCGAAGATAAGTAAAATGTTATTCAATTTCCCCCGTTCCCCGTTCTTATCGGCCATTCTGGAAGAAGACGTTCCGCAGGATGAAAAATCAGTGCGTTACGGTTAAAAAATCCGGTTGTTTGAGCGTAGCGAGTTCACGGATTTTCAGTAACGTGCTGATTTTTCAAGGCTTCTGTAAGACCGGCCTAGCCCTTTTGGTACTTTTGGGGCAATGCCAAAAGTACCTTGATATTTATAAAAGATAAAGCCGGAGTTGCCTCCGACTTGATTTTAGCATTCTACTTTACAGGCACACCCATGGCCTTTTCCAGCGTAGCTTTGCTGGTGTTGTAGTCATAAAGAGCTTGAATATAGTTGGTCTTGGCTTGGGT
>JAQWAQ010000136.1 GCA_028707635.1 Negativicutes bacterium | reverse complement strand
TGTTTTTTGAATTCTGGTGTAAAGGTTCGGCGTGCTTGTTTGGACATTGTAGATATCCACTCCTTAACTTGATAGGTTTATTCTACAAGCCCTTATTTTTTCTGTCCAACTTAGTGTAGCCGATCCATTGTCTGTCAAGCGAATCAAAGTGTTCTTAACTCTTAATGAGTTTTCCATATAGCCCCCCTCCTCCTACGTCAATTTCGGTCTTACCCTTTCTTGCTTTGACAATATCATGAGCTAACCGTTCACCGACCACTACACTCAAATCTGTCTCTTCGGTTTTGTGAATGATGTTCATCTCGGTACCAAAGCGGGCGAGCAACTTTTCCATAGCTTTTCTTCCTAACCCAGGAATGAATTCCAGTGGTATTTGATAAAAATAGGGTGAGCGGTTTGCAGGATGATGAGGCGTCGGAAAGTCGGCAATTGACTCTATCCGTTCAAAAACACCGTTAATAATTTTATTGCTACCGCAAATAGGGCAACTCTTAATATAACCTATTTGGGTCACAATATTGCCACAAGCCGAACAAAAAGTGCGGTGATATTTACCAAGCCGCGGATCTAAGCCATAATTCGCTTCAATCTTTCGGCCATTGATATTATGAAGAGCCTGCCTATATTCTGTAAAGCTCGGACTAGTAAGCTGTAAAACAGTATATTCTCTCGCAATTTTTGCAAGAGAATGAGCATCAGAATTAGTCACAAAGGAAAAAACGCTCAATTCGGAGATACGGTCGGCAAGTAGGCTATCAGCGCTTAGACCAAGCTCAACGGCATCAATGCAGTTAATCTCCTTAGATGACATAATATCAGTCAATCGACTGCAGCATGTTCCAAATAAGCTTTTATGAGGTGTGAAAATATGAGCTGGTATAATGATACCGTGAAAATCTGCCGCAATTTGAATAAGACGTTTTAATGGCATCCTAGCATTCTGCGAACTTAGATTAATATTCTTGATATGTGAAGACATAAAGCGAGAAAACTCACGCATTGTCTTAATATCAGGCAAATAAACCAATGTGTGTGCCAATCCTCTGCCTTCCTCTGCAGTCTCTATCTCGGCTCCTAAGAGGACAGTCAGTTTATTTTGGTATTGATAACCGCCCCCGCTCACTAAAGTCATCTGACCACTATTTACCATGTGTTCTAGATCACTCAACACTAAGGGCGATAGCGCATCGACGATGCCGATAATATCCATACCCTTGCACTGAACTGCATCATTAAAAATATTTTCCACTGTCAATTTATGCGAAGTTGGTATTTTTACCCAGGACCCGTGACTACTGACACCAACGTGAATATGTAAATCTGCAAAATATTGCTTCATTCTATACTCCTGCTAACAATAAACCAGTTAAAGTTTTAGCATCGTTTATGATTCCTTTGTTAATCATGACCCGAATTTCTTCCGGTTTATAAATATCAACATCAACAAATTCATCTTCATCAAGGCAAACCTCCCCCATAACTAATTTGCGAGCAATATAGATATGAATGATTTCATTACTAAAGCCCGGCGCAGTGTATATTGAGGTGATTCTGTTCATTTCTTTCGCTTGGTAACCGGTTTCTTCACGCAATTCACGAACAACACAATCGTCAGGATCTTCATTATAATCAAGTTTACCGGCAGGAATCTCAAGCGTGACTTTATCCACAGGATAGCGATATTGTTTAACAAGAACGATACTGCCATCATCCAATATTGGAACAACAGCAACGGCCCCTGGATGGTCAACAACCTCCCTGGTCGCTTCATTGTTGTTAGGTAGCAATACCGTGTCGAGATGTACCTTTATAATTTTGCCATTATAAATTTCTTTAGACGATACAAACTTTTCCATTAAATGTTCCATTTATTTCCTACCTCCTGGAATATTTGGCATAGACATTACATATAGTACCTCTAAGGAGGGTTGTCCATGCAAATGATTACTTTTCAAAACAGCTTTTTCTTCTTTGGAAAAGTAAAAGAATTAAAAAACTTCCTAGATCAAAACACCAACAGTAATTTGACAGTCAGAGAGTTCATCCAACTAAGATTACAGTAAAAAAACCGTGGCTTCCCACGATTTTCTAACCCATCCATGGATATTGGGTATAAGGCTTTAGAACAAACACAGGATAATCCACGATAACTTCATTTTGAAGCCATTCAGGGACTACCACCCAGTTAATCGGCAACTTGAGCATACCAGCAACTTCCTCGACTGTTTTAAGACCTCTTAAAATATGTTGAGCAGTTGTCTCCTGCGCCAGATTGGTATTGCATATAAAGCCGCTAACCTTTAAACGCGATATTCGTTCGATTCGCTCCAGCATTGTCACTATGCCTTCGGTTGTGTTAGTAAACGGCCGCATCGTATTAATCACTAATTGCGCTTCATAGCCCTTCTCATTGAGTTGTTGGTTGATCTGTCCTAGAACTACAGCAGAATCACCGCCACCAACGTCCATAATCACATTGCAATCCTGGTCATAAATAACACGAGTCAAATTACTAGGCATAATAGGCAAATCACTATGCGCTAACTGATGTTCTGGTGCAACAAGAATTACGCCGTTTTTTTCTAATAGCGCCCTGTTCTCGCGCGTTCTAAAATAAGGTTTAACTAAATCAATATCCACAACAGCCGTTTTATGACCACCCTGAACAAGCGATAATGAATAGTTGACTGCTAATTCTGTTTTACCACTACCAAACTCACCAATGAAGATTTTTATACGAGATTTGCCTAGCAGATTAATATGTTGGTTCATTTTCTCCTCCTAGACATTAGCGTTAAACTTCTTTATAGATTTTTATTCGTATCCTAAACAGAAAGTCCTGCAAAAAAAAGCTCTACGACTTAATTTAGTCTGAACCCCGAAAGTGGGAATCCTTAAAAAAGCCTTATGTCGTATGTAGCTGCTCTCGGTATTTTATCGGGGGCAGCTTATTTAGTTTTAATTGTAGCCGTTCATTGCCTTCTTTGCCACAAAAAATACACCTCCATGTAATATAGTTTTACTATACGACATAAGAGGTGCTTTTTTCTTTTTGTCCCAGCTTATGGGTTCAGACTAAATAGTCGCAGAGCTTTTTTACTACGCCCGCATTTCCATTCTTAATTTATCAGCAATCATAGCCATAAATTCGGAATTGGTCGGTTTACCCTTTTCAATCTTAATCGTATAGCCGAAAATTCTATTAATCATCTCCATATTACCGCGATTCCAGGCAACTTCGATAGCATGTCTGATCGCGCGTTCGACTCGGCTCGGGGTTGTAGAATATTTTTCGGCAATCATCGGATATAACACTTTGGTTACGGCCCCAAGAAGTTCGATCTCAGTAATAATCATCATGATCGCATCACGCAAATACTGATAGCCTTTTATATGAGCAGGAATACCAATTTCGCGGATAATGTTTGTTACCTCCACATCCATCGGTCTTGCCTTAATAGCCTGAGCGGCTACTACCGGCCGCTGTGAAGTTATTGTAGTTGCTAATTGCCTAATTCTGCTTGTAAGCACATCCATATTGAATGGTTTCAATATATAGTAATCTACACCGAGCTCAACGACTCTTTGAGTTATATTTTCCTGACCAAATGCTGTCAACATAATTACTTTGGGTTTTCTACCCGGCATTGCATTAAGTCGCTCTAAAACGCCAATTCCATCAAGGTGAGGCATTATTATGTCGAGAATTACAACATCAGGCTGTTTTTCTTCCACGGTCTTCAGAATTTCTTCGCCATTATAGGCTATTCCCACTAAGTCAATATCTGGCTGTTGAATTAGGTATTCCTGCATTATGCCGACAAATTCCCTATTATCGTCAGCAATGGCTAATTTAATTGTTTCTCTGCTCATTTTCTAATATCCACTCCCCACGCTAATCTTATGTAATTTCAATTCGACAAACCAACGTCAGTTCCTCCCTACTTTGGAAAAAAAAACCAGTAATTATATAAAATTTATTATATTCATTGGAAATTTTACAATGCAAAACAAAAAAGAACAGCTAAACAACGCCGTTCTTGATAATTTGCATTCTGTTTACTCTCTCTTTAAACTGCTAATTCTAAAATTGAGGTTTTGCTCACAGCAAACAGTCTTTTAGCTGTCTGCCTTTCCCTTTTTGGAATGATACCGCTTTCCATCAACATCCAATCAACAAAACATCCATAACCTTTAGTTGGGTCATGCACAAAAACATGGGTTACAGCACCGACTATTTTCCCGTTTTGGATAATCGGACTACCACTCATTCCTTGAACAATGCCACCTGTTCGCTCCATTAGGCGAGGATCAGTCATTTTTATAACCATGCCTTTTCCTTCAGGTGCATCCTGAAGATTTATCTTTTGGATTTCAATGGAGAATTTTTCAATAATTTGCCCATCTACAACTGTAAGCATTTCAGCATAGCCTGTTTGCACTTGATTCATAGAGGCAACAGGTATTGCCTCGTGATATATTTCATTAGGCAGGGGTGCATTAAGTTTCCCGTAAATTCCAAACTGAGTATTTTTCTGAATATTGCCTAACAACTTATCTTCTTCGATAAAAACACCGATTTTTTCGCCAGGTTGCCCACGCTTGCCATGTTGAATTCCGGACACGGTAGCCATTACAATTTTCCCTTGATCACAGTCAATCGGTTGGTTTGTATCACTGTCACTGATTACATGTCCCAATGCACCGTAAACACTTGTTTGAGGTTCATAAAAAGTAAGTGTACCTACACCGGCAGCACTATCTCTGACAAACAACCCGATTCTGTAACGCTTAGTATCATCACATAGGGATGGTGTTGCAACAATTTGAAGACGTTCCTCATTCCGCTTAATTAGCAGATTAAGCGAATGCTTATCCTGTCCACTGCTGTCGATAATTTCGGCTACTTGATTATCACTCTGTACCGGTATCCCATTAATACTCAAAATAATATCGCCAACATTTATTCCTGCTTCTTTGGCCGGGTTTACATATTCTCCATCTACTGTTTTAACTGGTGAATTACCAACAACGATTACGCCATTAGAATGAAGCACAACTCCTATTGAATGGCCACCTGGAACCAATTTTATTGGTGGTAAAACATCTACCTCAACCGTTCTTACTGGGATAATCCCTAAAAGCTTGAACTCAATAATAGATCTACCAAGCTTAACTGGCTCTAAAGCAACTGATTTTGAAATCGTGTAAACTGGTGTTGGCGACTGTAGACGCAAACTTTGCTCATTATTACGATTAATAGTGACTGTTAAAGGTAAATTGACGGTAAAAATAGCCGATTCGCCTTCAATAATACGCATATGCGGCGGTAGGCCATAGACATTACGAAACTGTGGGGAAACACAAAATGCAACAATTAGTACAGCAAGGCATAGTCCGATTATGGAGCGCCGACTAATTCGTGTCATATTTTTGCCATCACTCCCCTTATTTCACTTTTTCCTTTTTTCGCCATCCTTAATCTCACTTGACTCAAATTTAAAGATTCCCGTTTTTTTTCGGGATTATTCCGGGATTATTAACACAAATTGTCATGGGAGCCGATTTAAAGAGTTTATCAACAAAAAAGAAGCGCAAGCTCATGCTTGCGCTTCTTTTTTCCAAATTTCTTTTTTTGTTTGAGCTTTGAAAATCATTTGTCCAGCATTTTCGATAGCTGCCTTGGTCAAATCGCTTCCAGTTATCATACGGGCCAGCTCTATTTTGTGCTCAGCAGTGGTTAGTTGACGGATTTCGGTTTTTGTTCTGTTTCCTTGAACTTGTTTTTCAATATAAAGATGATTATCTGCCATACAAGCAATTTGTGGCGAATGGGTAATGCATAATACTTGTTTATGAGAAGCTACCATTGCAATCCGTTCACCTACCATATGCGCAGTTTGACCGCCAATCCCAGCATCAATTTCATCAAATACCACCGAGCCAATTGTATCACGATGTGCGCAAACTGTTTTTAGTGCTAAGGCAATCCTTGACAATTCACCGCCCGAAGCAACCTTGTGAAAAGGCTTTAATGACTCCCCAGCATTTGCCATTCAGTTCCACCGCATATCCGCAGCGGTCAAGTGTGCAGCCGCTTTTGCCGCATTCAGAACAATTGCGGCAGTCAATATCGATGGGTGGTTTTACTTTATTCTTCATTTGAGCTCCTCCTACAT
>JAQWAQ010000023.1 GCA_028707635.1 Negativicutes bacterium | reverse complement strand
GAATATCCATCAGCTTGCCGTCTACTGGAGTTTGGTCAATTTTGAAATCGCCAGTATGGACAACTGTGCCGATCGGGGTCTTAATATAGATCGCCATTGCGTCGGGGATTGAGTGACTTACGCGGATAAAGCCAACCATCAGTTTGCCAATTGTGAACTGATCACCTGCGTTTACAGGAATCAAGTTGCAATTGGTGACATTGTTTTCTTTGAGGCGGCCTTCAACTAAGCCTAAGGTTAGTCTGGAGCCGTAAACGGGAACGTTCATTTGCCTTAAGAGGTAAGACAATGAGCCGATATGGTCTTCATGACCATGGGTTAGAACAACGGCCCGGACTTTGTCTTTGTTCTCGACAAGATAGGTTATGTCAGGGATGACTAAATCGATGCCGAGCAAGTCATCCTCGGGAAAGGCAAGGCCAGAGTCGAGGACAATAATGTCATCGCCATAGCGAAAAACAGTCATGTTTTTGCCGATTTCTCCTAAACCGCCGAGCGGGATGATTTGTAGATTTTGTTTTTGGTTCATAGTGATCTCCTTTGATTCGAAAACTTAGTATATATACTATTATGCCAGAAAATGACCTGATAAAGTACACTTTTTTGCTAATTTACGGTATTTCCCGGAAATATTCATGAAAAATGCCCAAAAACAACAAATATGCCGCCTGATTGGCGGCATATTTGTTGTTTTTAAATGAGTCCCTGGGCTTTAAGCCATTCGCGAGCTACTTCTTTAGCATCTTTCTTTTCAAGATCAACTTTAGCGTTTAGTGCTGCCATTTGCTTATCGTCAAGTTTTCCGGACAGCATATTTAGAACATCAGCAAGCTGGGGATGTTTTTCAAGTGTGTCTGCGCGGATGATTGGGGCGGCATAATATGGTGGGAAGAAATTTTTGTCGTCTTTCAGCACTTTAAGCTGAAAGGCTGGGATCCGTCCGTCAGTCGCAAAGGCGTCAATGACATCGACTTTGCCATCCCGGCAGGCAGCATATGTTAAACCAGGATCCATGCCTTTTGGCGATCGAAATTCGAAGCCATACACCTTTTTGATGCCTTTATAACCATCGTCGCGCTCCAAGAATTCGTGCGTAGCGCCTAGTGTAAGATTTGGTGTGTGTTTCACTAAATCGCTGATTGTTTCAATGCCCAGTTGATTCGCTTGGTCTGCGCGCATGGATAGTGTATAGGTATTGTTAAAGCCGAGGGGCTTAAGCCAAACGATGTTTTTCTTGTCTTTATAGAGTTTCTTTACTTTTTCGTAAGTGGCTTCAGGGTCATTAAGCACAGGTTCACCTAAAATGTTCATGAGGCCTGTACCGGTATATTCGGCATAAAGATCAAGGTCGCCGGCTTCAAGCGCTTGAGCAACAATGTTCGTTCCGCCCAGGAAGGGCTTAACCTCGACTTTGAGATCAGTCTTTGCTTCAATTAAGTCTTTCATGATATAGACAAGGATATCTTGTTCCGTGAAGTTTTTTCCGCCAATAACAATTTTATTTGATTTATCGGATGTTGTGCTGGAACAGCCGATTAATGAAACGCTGAGGATAACAATCATAAGTAGTATAAAAGCTTTTTTCAATATGACCACCCTTTCATCTTGTACTTACTCCTTTGGGTTGTGCGTGGGTTTCCATCTTTTTTAAAGCAAAGTCAAATACCAAGGCTAGAATTGCCGCTGGTAAGGCCCCTGCTAAGATTAGCTCTTGATTGGCCATTGAGATACCCCGGAAAATGAGGTCGCCGAGTCCGCCGGCTCCAATAAGTGCGGCTAGTGTAGCTACACCTACTAATAGTACGGTTGCGGTTCTGATGCCGGCCATGATAATTGACAAGGCTAACGGCAGTTCAACCATAAAAAGGACTTGATGTGATGTCATACCCATACCGACGCCTGCTTCAGTTGCTGCAGGATTAACGCCAATGATGCCGGTGTAGGTGTTGCGTAAAATAGGCAACAGTCCGTAGATCGTCAGGGCGATCACTGCAGGCGTAAAACCAATCCCGAATAGCGGGATCATAAAACCAAGCAGGGCGAGGCTGGGAATGGTTTGAAACACAGCAGTTACACCGATGATCGGCTCGGCCCATTTTTTATGGCGAGTCAGGAAGACTCCAAGGGGGATGGCAATCAATATTGCCAGCGTAAGAGATAGGGCGGTTAATTCAATATGCTGAACCGTGGCAGCTATAATATCAGCAGAGCGATCTTGCCAAATTGCAAGTAATTCTTTTAACATGCTGTAGAAACACCCCCGTTTCGCTGCTGGCTGGTGCCAAATTGGTTCGCCATAACATCAACTAAGCTGGCTCGGGTTATAAGCCCTAAGAGCTCTCTATCCGCGTTGACGACAGGCAGATAGGCCACGCGATGCTTGCTTATTAGGTAGATCGCGTCACTTAAAGTGTTTGTATTCGACAGGACAGGGAAATCACGGCGCATAATATCTTCAAGGAGTAGGTGCTCCTCGTCAAAGTGATTCTGAATTTCCCAGACCCCGACAATACCCATTAGTTTTTCGTTTTGGTCCACGATGACAAGTGAGTCAACCTTATGCTTGCGCATAGCATTGATGCCTTCTGCTAAACCGCGGTTAGGGCGGGCGGTAATAGGTTTTATTAGGATGTCTTTAAGATCAGGCAAAGTTTCGAGCTTGCCCATCCGCTGCTCACCGATAAATTCTCGGACGAAATCATTAGCAGGGTGGCGCAGGATTTGCTCGGGTGTGCCGAGTTGGACAATCTGACCATTTCGCATAATACAGATGCGGTCAGCTATTTTAATGGCTTCATCTATGTCATGAGTAACAAAGACAATGGTTTTTTTAAGCTTTTGCTGCAAACGAATTACTTCGTCTTGGAGTTGTTCGCGGCTGATGGGATCAAGTGCGCTGAAGGGTTCATCCATTAAGATAATAGGAGGGTCGGCTGCTAAAGCTCGAATGACCCCAATCCGTTGTTGCTGACCACCACTTAATTCAGCCGGATAGCGATTTCGATAAATTTCGGGGTCGAGGCCGACCATTGCGAGAAGTTCATCAACGCGCTGGAGATAAACGGTTTTTTCCCATTTTTTCAGCTTTGGTACAATAGCAATGTTGTCAGCAATCGTCATATGAGGCAGTAGGCCAACATGCTGGATGACATAGCCGATATTTCTTCTTAGTTCAATAGGGTTTTGGGTAAAGATGTTTTGGCCATTAATAGAAATCGTTCCCTGGCTTTGTTCAATTAAGCGATTAATCATTTTTAGGGTAGTTGTTTTACCAGAACCGCTCGGACCGATGAGAGCGACAATCTCACCTTTCTTAATTTCCAAGTTGATGGAATTGACGGCATGAAAGTCGCCATATGTTTTTGATACGTCTTCAAAATGAATCATAAAAAACCTCCATTTTATCATTTTATACCTCAAGAAGCCATGACCAAAATGGGGTATAATGAAAATGTTAACTAACAACCTTAGCTATATTATAAGGTTGTTAGGCTATAAATGTAAATATATATTTACTGAAAATTATTTTTACAAGCACAAGAAAATGCCGTGAGAGTACTAAAACTGTACTCTCACGGCATTTAGATTTTTTTTGCATGGCGCTTTGTTTTCTACGCTAAATCAGTAATTAAATCCTTATCAACATCAGCGGTTGATCGATTAATAAAATTGGTTGTCTGTTGTAATACATCATCTTTGCCGACAACGACAATACTGTCATTGGCCTGGATTACAGCCAATGGGCCCGGCGAAATGATTATCTCAGTCCCACGGCGAATAGCGACGATCGTTGCCCCTGTGTGCTGCCAAAGTTTCAGCTGGGCAATAGTTTTTCCGACTGCATGCGATATTTCCGGGGTTTTAATTTCCACTGGATTATAAGGGGTCAGATTTTTAAGTCTGTCGGAATAGCCAATGATTTCATTTAAAATTTGCTCAAGCCGCTGGTCAGTTTCGCGTTTTTGGGTCAGTAAAAGTTCAAGCTCTTGTCTTAATGAATAAACCGATTGCATACTCTTCTGGTGTTCGATAAAGTGATAAGCTTCCTCGATGGATAGCACAACAACTTCCTTGCCTTGTGAAACGGTAACAACATTGGCATCCTTTAATAGGACAACAGCCTTGCGAATGGTTTCGGATGAGACATTGTAGTGACTAGCTAACAGTGTCCGACCGGAAATCTTCGTTCCTATAGGGAATTCGTCATTAATGATTCTCTGTGCTAAATCTAAAGCAATTGAATGGTACATGGACATGTTAATACTCATCAATCTCCCTCCGTTGCCATATTTCGCGGTTAGTCGCCTTTCTCCTGCTAAAAAACTACGTTGAAAAGTCCATTTATTGCTGGAAGCGGAGTTTGAAGGCTGAGCAAAGTAAGTTAGATGGCAAACCCGATGGGGCTTGCTGTCGATTTGATAAAACCGTCTTTTTGATAATAGTTTTTTATGCCATCATATATGTAGTCAAAGATGGCAGGCAGATCTTCTTTAGTGCTTATTTCAAATTCTTTACGGTTCATGCCAATTTTAACCCGGAAGCAGTGGTCAAGTTTTTTGACTCGCAAGACAATCAGGACAGTATCCTCAGACGTTGTCTCTTTAAGGGTCAGTGAAAAATAGATGGCATAAAACCCATCAGAGTTGTGAAGCATTGCTTTACGGAGAGTACAATTTTTCAGGGTGTCTAATTCTTCTTGCGGAGCGTAAAATCTGACTGAATCAGCAGGGCATTCAAAGTGATTCTGTAAGGTGGCGAAAAATTCCTCGGCAAAACTGCAGCAGTCATCGGTGTATTGATTAAAACGGGTTAAAGCCTCTAGATATTCAGCACATAATTCTTGGTATCTAGACATTTATGTCCCTCCTCGGTTCATTCTAGTTCACTCTATGCAACGAGGTGGGGGTTTAGTTACCCTAATTCGGCTAATATATGAACAACCTCCTGGTCAGAAGTCTGGGAGAAATTCTGTTAATATTGACCGACAGACATGAAATCATGAGGTTGCACAAGGCAAGTCACATCATCTACTTGGGAAGCTAGGTTTGCCGTAACGTCTGGTGGTGCAACAGGAACGGCAATAACGATTTTGGAGGAATTTGAGTTTTTAAGCCATTTGAGCGCGGCGAAGATTGTATAGCCTGTGGCAATTCCGTCGTCGATTAGGATAACTGTCTTATTTCTGATGTCAGGAAGGTGTTCAATACCGGTATAAGCAGTGAGACGCCGCTTAATTTCCATGTATTCATTCCTAATCAGTGCTTCAAGTTGAGCTTTATCAAGGCCCAATTGCATTGTGGTAGTTTCATTCCATACGGCGCTGCCATCAGGCATTACGGCACCAATGGCGACCTCGGGGTTAAGCGGGTGGCCAATTTTTCGAGTGATTAATACGCCAACTTTTAGATTGAGCTTTTTAGCGATGGGTGCGGCCACGACGATTCCCCCGCGTGGCACAGCCAGCAGACAGGGATTAGCTAAATTTAATGTTGTTAGTCTCTCGGCAAGTTGTTCGCCCGCCTGAGTACGATTGATGAACATTATGAACAGCCTCTCTCAACACGTAATTTATCCGATGACCAAGCCGCTCTTCTTCTTCTACAAGAGGGAGTCTTAGAGCGGCTAAGTCCCTGGATACGGTTCGACTAGGATTCAGATGGAGTTAAAACTCCATCTGAATCAAGTCTCACTTTATCAAACTGCCGCAAATTCAAATCAAGCGGCTGCTACGGTATAATGATATCTTACCGGCCAAGCAGGGAAATACTAATCTATGAAGAAAACATAAGTTCGGGTGAAGAATATGCAAAAGTGGATTATTCATGTGGATATGGATGCCTTCTTTGCGGCTGTAGAACAGCGTGACAACCCGGAGCTTCAAAGCAAGCCGGTCATCATCGGGGGTTTAAGCGGTCGCGGCGTAGTGTCAACCGCTTCGTATGAAGCAAGAAAATACGGAGTGCGATCAGCCATGCCCATGGTTGAGGCCCGCCGGCGCTGCCCGCAGGGGATCTTTTTAACAGGAAATTATGATAAGTATATAGCTGTTTCGCGTGAGATTATGAATATTTTGGCTGACTTTTCGCCGTTTATCGAACCGTTATCACTTGATGAGGCTTTCTTGGATATGACAGGGACAGAGTGGCTTTTCCCGGATCTTGTCGAGACGGCCCGGCAAATAAAAGCGCGCATAAAAGCTGAGGTTGGAATTGTGGCCTCGGCAGGAATTGCCCCTAATAAATTTTTGGCTAAGCTGGCTTCAGACTTGGATAAGCCGGATGGGCTGTTAATCATACGACCAGGTGAGGAGCAGCTGGCGATAGCCAAGCTGCCAGTAAGCAGATTGTGGGGCGTTGGTAAGACAACCGCTGATAGTCTGCAAAAGCTAGGAATCAATACAATTGGTCAGCTTGCCGAGACTGATTTGAAGCTGCTAAAAAAGTATTGCGGCAATTTTGCCGAAGATCTGCAAAGGTTGGCGTGCGGAATTGATGACCGCCCGGTAATCGCCCAGCATGAACCAAAGTCAATTGGCAAAGAAACGACATTTGAGCACGATTTAGTCAGTGTTGCACAAGTTGAGGAAGAACTTCTGCTGTTAGCCGAAAAAGTAGGCTGGCGGCTTAGGCGGTACTGTTATTCGGCTCGGACGATTACTGTTAAAATCCGGTTTGCTTCGTTTCGGACAATTACCCGCAGTAAGACACTCACTGATCCTACCAATTTTGATGAACTGATTTTTACCACTGCTCAAGCCATCTGGAGTCATATCACGATGAACGAGGGCATAAGGCTAGTAGGAATAACCGCAACCAACCTTCAGGCCGGCTGCGGTCAAATGTCGCTATTTAGTGAGGAAACTGATAAACGTCAGTCAATGTATCAAGCGGTTGATAAGTTAAAGGCCAAATTCGGTGAGAAAATTATTACTAAGGGCCGGCTGGTCAGTCGCGACGATTAGTAACTGCTACTTCTCGTTCGCCGATATTGTTTTTGATTCTTTCAAATAAGGCGTGGGTTGTATCGGCGGTGAGGAGCGTCCCGTTGGCTACGGCAATGAAGCTTTCGGCGCAGTCACCGCATTCGCCCAAGCAGGGCTCAACGGCAATATCGACATTGGTAAATTCAGTTTTGGCCTTTTCGACTAGTTCATTCATATTCTCGCGCATGTTGTTTTCGCAAAAACGCAGTGTGTTCATTGTAAAGTACCTCCTAATTTTTTAGCTGTGGCAGTGGTGATGTCGCTCAAGGTGTCGATATAGATTATCGCGGACTTGCTCAGGGCTCATTCCGGTAATGTTGATATTGACCGGGACGGCGTGGTCATTCCCAAAGTCGTGGTGAATGTTGCCAAGGCTAATATCTACTCTTTCGGTCAAACTAGAATAGGCGGCTATCATATCAGGACGATAGCCTGTGCATAAAATGGCATCAACTTTGACGCCAGGGCGTTCGGCGGCTGGATAATCGATGACTTGATAGCCTTGTTCTGTTAAATATTTAGCCAGCGCGCCTGTTGTAGAGTGTAAGGCGATTGTCTTTGGCATAACAGGTCGTCCTTTCCCGTATATTTGGGATCACTCATAGTATGTCCTAGCTGAAAAAAGTTTAGTGGTTTAAAATAAAAATTTAATCCGAGCGGAGGCATAAAATGATAAATCAGAAAAGAATGTTGGATGAATTTTGCGAGCTTGTTCAGATCACCTGCTCAAGCGGCAAAGAGCGGAAAATGGTTGATTTAATGAAACCGCGGCTAGAGAAACTAGGCCTTGAGGTTACCGAAGACCAAGCTGGTGAAAAATTAGGCGGCAATGCCGGAAATGTCTTAGCCTACCTCAAAGGCAATGTAAGTGGAGCGCCGGTTATAATGATGAGTGCTCATTTAGACTGCGTTGAGCCATGCAGCGGTGTTAAACCGCAGATTAAGGATGGCATAATCACCTCGGCTGGCGATACTATTCTTGGTTCTGATGACAAGGCAGGGGTGGCAGCAATTCTTGAGGCTTTACGGATTATTAGTGAAAATAAAATACCGCATGGCGATGTCCAGATTGTGCTGACAGTTCAGGAAGAAAGTGGTCTTTGTGGCGCCAAGAATATCGATAGGGCTTGGATCAAAGCTGATTTCGGCTATGCCTTTGATTCCAGCGGTGAGCCGGGAAAGATCATCATAAAAGCTCCTGGTGAAAATACGCTTAAGGTAACAATCAAAGGAAAAACGGCTCACGCTGGCCTTGCTCCTGAAGAGGGCATCAATGCCATTGTGGTTGGTGGTAAGGCGCTAGCCGAACTCAAACAGGGCCGAATCGATGAAGAAACGACTGCCAATGTGGGAATTATAAAAGGCGGTCAGGCGACTAACGTCGTGCCTGACCGGCTGGAAATCGTCTGCGAAGCCCGCAGTCATAATATGGATAAGCTTAAGCATGTAACGCAAGAGATGAAGGAAACCTTTGAGCGGGTGGCTGCAGCGAATGGTGCCCAGGCCGAAGTTGAGGTTGTGGAAGATTTTGTGGCGTACGCGCTCAAGGAAGACTCTAAACAAGTGGCCTTGGCCGTCCAAGCGGCAACCAGCATTGGCTTAACAGCTAAGTTGGAAGCGACAGGCGGCGGCAGTGATGCCAATGTCTTTAATTGCTATGGTATACCTACGGCAGTTCTGGGAATGGGCATGAGCAAGGTGCATACAACCGAGGAGTTTATAAAAGAGGAAGATCTTTACCAAGGTGCGGAATTGGCAGTGGCACTGATAAAAACAGCAGCAGAGGGGAGCTAAAGCGCCCCTCTTTTTCTTATTAGACGGCATAAACGGTAGATTAAGCCTGTATAGGCGCCGCCATTTTTTAAGAGTTCATCAGAGATCATGCGCTCGGCGGGGCGATTGGCTTTGGGATCAGAAAGATACATGGCCAGCAAGCCCAAAATGACCGTTGTTGTAAATATAGGCTCAGGAATGTTTTTAGCTTGCTTTAACGCTTGTTTGGTAAAAAGATCAAGGCGCGCTAAGGTCTCTTGGTGGCTGCTGTAGTAGGCGACAAAATTCAGGTCACCGTTCTCTAGGTCTTCAGCAGCATCAATGAAATAATCCAGTAGGATATGAAGACCGCTAATCCAGGGGAAATAGGCACTGCCAATTCTGGCGGCATCAGTCTGTGTGAGGTTGGGACTGCTGGCCGCTGCGTATAACATGAACATACCCAGGGTAGAGCCTGTCGCTGCGGCAAATTCCCAGGGGCTAAGCTCTTGATAAACGTTAAGATGAGGAGTGATCCAGGTGGTCATTTTCGTTTCTCTTATGGCTAGGTCGAGATGTTTATAGGTCTGAAGTTCACTATAGAGTCGTGCAAACCGCAGAGCTTCTGGCTTGACGACCGCATAAGAGGGAAGCTTGGCCACTTCCTCGCGGCAGGCGGTGACAAGGGCTTTCAAATAACCACCGTCATTTTGAAAGGGGTAGAAGCGATAATAATCACTGAGCGGAGTGTCAGGATCAAGAGCGTCGGTCATGGCAAGATGGAGCTGGCTAAACGCCTGCTCATCGGCTATTCCGGCCCGGTCACATAGATTATCCAGGTAGTCGCTGATGGTCTGTAAGGCCACAATGAATCGTACGCAGTCAGGCGTTGCTACTCCGGTATACAAGCTATATACACTGCCGCCCTGGCAGTGGAACTTTTTGTCCCTGATACTGGCAAGAGCCTGTTCGCGCAGTTCTTGACAGCCGCTTTTTTCGGCCAACTGTTGCCAATTTGCTAGTTCACCATCAACTAAAGGGAAAACTTGGCGGATGAATTTTGTGATTAATCCCAGACTGGCGGCAGAATGGCGTAGTGAATCAAACATGATGAGCCTCCTAATATGCAATCTACCTTTATTTTACCCTTTTGGTGATATAATGAAAACTAGTCCGTCAAGTTTTTTTCCAAACTAGAAGTGTTGTAAAGGTTTGTTTGGACTTGCATGGCAACTCTTATCTTTGCTATAATGGGTGCATATGAAGCTTGGCTTATTTTTGTAAAGGTGGGTGTACTGTACATATGGCAGAGATATATCGCGTAGCCGTTCATTACGGTAATGATAATGGTTTTGTAGAATACAATCTGGAGACAAAGACTATTAAAGTGGATCTTGCTCACGATGAGAAACGCCGCGAGGCTGAGGAATATTTGGCCAAGGAGCATACTATCGCTGTTGCTCAAGATGGCATTCGGGATTTTAAAGATCAGAAAGTGAATGCCGCTCAAGATGTCGAAAGTTTTAAGTTGGCGCTAACCCGCATGTGGGAAGCCATCGATCTTCATGTTGATTGGAGCCGTCCGGCATAACCAAGTTGAAGACCTAGTCCTGAAGCACAGGATTAGGTCTTTTTTTATTTATTAAAAGGTACTTTTAAAGACGGCTGTGGATAACTTTTTGCAAAGATGCCTCCTATAACCCTTAAGACCAGACCCACTATGCAGTTTAGGGCAGTTATCCACAAAACCATCCACAAAATACCCTCAAATGTGGATAAGATAACAAAACAACAGTGGATAATGTGGAAAAACCCCCTGAAAACCGATAAAAGTTAGTCACTGCCTGTGGATAAAATTGTGGAGAAGTTCATAAGTAGTGAATTGAATTTTAGAAAGGGAGAATTCTTGACTTTAAAATCAAGGTATGATAAAATATTTTTTGTTCAATAAATGGACTTTTAAATGGCTCCGTAGCTCAGCTGGATAGAGCGTTTGACTACGAATCAAAAGGTCGCAGGTTCGAATCCTGCCGGGGTCACCATAGGAATATTTCAAAGGCATTACGATATTTTCGTAAAGCCTTTTTTTGCGTTTTTATAGCAGTTTTACAACAACGCGGCCGTAGGTCTTGATGATGGCGGATCGGCGTGAATTCGGTACGGTGCTTTTTTGGCAGGGTTACGCTTTTCAGGGGCAGACGTTGCAGGATAAATGGCTCCAGGATCTTGGCTTTCATAGTGGGAGTAAGATTGCGAGCGAAGAACACGGTGGTACTTTTTCATTAAAGCAGTAGATGATGAAATGAACAGTGAGGAAAAAGGCAAGGTCTAGCCGCTGGGAGCTCCCCGCCGCCGTTCTTTCCATGGTATTACACCGGTTAAGGATGCGTCTGCTCCTCTTCGCTGCGTTCCTGCGGGTGACACAGTATGCCGCGCTGTGGGTTTGCTACTGGAACGTGCTGGGCCGGAAGGGCCAAGCGAGCGTCCGGTATTGTGCTGATTACAGCTTGCTACTATCGGTTTTCTGGCTGATCGTGCTGTTTTGGCGGATTGATGGCTATTGTGACGGTTGTACAGTTCTTACAGGGAGGCTGCCGGTGATGCCGGCGGCTAATTTTTTGAGTTTCGACGCTAGAATACTTTAGATCTAACGATTAGCTTTTGTACGATATAATTGCGACAAGGAGGCTTGTTAGATTTGGCGAATCTTACATTATCTTAAAGTATAGAGGAGGATTTGATATGAGCAATCCAACTGCTGGGATTGGTGATCCTTATTGGTATGAATGGTCGATTGGCCTATTATATATAGTGGACATGTTGAATCCAGATAATGAGATAAAATCGGTTACCCTCCAGTCAACTAGTGTACAAGGATTGGATGATGTTGTAATTAATTATTCAAATGGTGTCACTAGATGTATTCAAATTAAACATTCACGTGTTGGAGATACGCTTACTTTTGGTGATCTTGTTTCAAAAACGGACGAAAAAGATCCGTTACTAAGAAGTCTGGCGACAGCTTGGAAAGAAGCAAAAGGAAATTGGCAGCAATGTGAAGCCATATTATTTACCAATAGATCGGCTGGTACTCGCTCATCAACAGTAAAATCTGAAGATGACGAGAAGCATAAAAGGCCAGCTTTATCTACATTTTGGGGATATTTACAACAAGAGGTTGAGCAGAAGCAGGAAATGACTTTATTATCGTTTCCTCCAGAGTGGCAGCACGCCTGGGGAGAGTGGCATGAGCAACTTTCCGTATTGGATGATAATGAAACAAAAGTAGAGTTTTTAAAATCATTGTCAATTCAGCCGGGGCAACCGAATTTAGCTGAAGTTACAGACATACTACTTGCTAAAATTAGCGAAACATTCGGAATCGACTTGAGACAAGCTCAGGGCATTTTAGCGTATCTTGATACTGCTTTGCGGGAATGGGCTACCACTAAAAGAGGAGTGCAGGAAGCTGTCACTTCCGAAGTGGTATATCAAAAAATAAGCCTTTCGGCGCAACATTCAGTTGGCGATCATACCTTGCCACCACCTGCGCCATTTTTCCCAAGCAGGATGGATTTTTTGGCTCAACTTTCACAGGAACTTCTCGAAGGTTCGAACTCAATCATTTTTTTGACAGGAAAGCCTGGAGTCGGAAAAACAAGTGTAGTAAGCGCGTTAGCAAATCGACGTGAGCCTGTTATAGATTTACGTTACCATGCATATAAACCAATTACGCCTTCTACAAAGATTTTGCCTATTGATGTGGGGGAGACGACAAAGATAGAAGTATTATGGGGAGATCTTCTTACTCAATTAAGAACAATCTTTAAAGGCAGTCTTGCAAAATATAAAGTGCCAATTCGTAACGACTTTTTAACTTCTGAGCAATTGCGAGAAGAAGTAATAAGATTATGTACTATTTTAGCCAGTGAGCGGCAACGGTCGACTATTATTGCAATTGATGGTATTGATCATGCCGCACGGGCTGGTATTGATAAATATACATTTCTTACGTCACTTATTCCCCCGGAGGATATTCCAGACGGGATACGGTTTTTAATTGTAGGGCAACCACCAGAGGCCTATCCTAAATATCCTAGCTGGCTGCGAAGTAATAATCCTAAAATCACAAAGTTTGAAATTGAAGGCATTACTAGACAAGATATTGCTGTATTATTGACAGGAATAAACTCGGCAATATCTGAAGATGAATTCGATGCCGCAGTCAGACTTATTGATCATATTGCGGAAGGGAATACATTATCGGCTGTTTTTGCTGTAAATGAAGCAATAGATTGTATCAGTGTGGAGGAGCTTCAAGTTAGGCTGAGCGAGAGAAAATTAAGTCATGGAATAACGACTTATTATGATACAATCTGGCAGGCTGCTTTAGCGAAAATAGAAACACGGTTTCCCTTCATTGGTTACCGGTTAGCTGGATGTCTTTCTCTTTATGGAGAGCCTCTTACTGGGAAAGCACTAAACGGTATTTTTAATGATTATAATGTGCCTGCATCAGACTGGGGAAATCTGTTAAGAGCAATTCGCCCGCTAGTGCAAGAAAAACAGGGTGAATTTTATGTTACTCACAATGATGTTAGAGTACATCTTTTAAAACAGGTTCAGGCTGAACCTGGGCGTCTTAGGGAAATCGCTGCGGCTATCGCAAGTTACTACATAGCGGAAAATGATAAGAGACAATTACGGCACACCAATCTTTTTGATCTCCTTGAGTTATCTGGAATGATCGAAAAACAAGCACAAATGTTTACGACCGAGTTTGTTATGGAAGCAGCGGCACTCGGAAGACCGAAAAACGAACTATTGGGGCAATGCCGAAAAGCTCTTAATGCTATTCTTGGTACCAATGATTGGGATTTGCTACATACGCTTACTTGTGCATTAACTAGTCTAAATCAACTTTTCAAAACGGTGGATATTACAGAAGGAAACTTTGAATTTGTATCAGAGATTCCTCCGATCTTGTTATCGGAAGGGACAGTTCCACGGATTGAGATGTGGGATATTGAGAAGGCGGAGGGGGCATTTAATGATATTTGGCGATTGATTGAGTGTCAGGAGATACACCGAGCGAAGGGGATTATCTATCGATGGTTTAACGGTATATCGCCCATCAAATTAGGTGAGATACTTTTACCGCAGGCAATGGCAGACGGCGGAGATCATGAGAATATAGATAATAGGACAGTTGCATTATTCAAGTTATGGGGCCGTATTAGTCAACACACAGGATTTTGCTGGACCATTAAACAAAAGGACATTGAACGAGAGAATTTAAGTGAACTTGAAAAACAAGTCGTAGCGCACTTTTTTTGCGGTTACTTAGATGAAGGGGCCCGGTTAGGAGGCGCAATAAGATGGGGCAGGACTTTGAGAGGCGCGATTATTTATTTTCGGCATGATCTGGAAAGGATAATGCATGGCTTTGCAAAACAAAGACGTTGGCGTGAAATTGCAATTACTTTAAAGACGATAAGTGATCGACGAGAGAATTGGGATCTTTCATTTAAAGTTAATGCTGCTACTTGGGCATTGCTTATTAACCAACCTACGCTTAATAAAATTTGGGTGGATCCAATAACTGCGGAAGGGTTTGCGGTATTAGATAACTATTCTAATCGTTACTCTGCAGAACATGGTTATTTAGTGGCAGCAGTAAGCTTTGTTTTAGGATGGACACAGCCGCAGCGCGAAAGTGCAGGCATTAGCCAAGATGGAGTCAACTCTTATTTTAGCCAAGGCAGGGAACGGTCTCGTGAGCATTTGGCTGTGCTATTAAATGCGAGTGCAATGGCTGGACGATGGTTACGTAGTCTAATAACTCGGGGGCCTATTTTTGCTGCCGATGTGGTTATCGTTAATCACCTAGTTACAGTTTTAACGGCGCTACTTGCTCGTCGATCACCGAATCAAAGTATATGGGATAGCAAACAGATTACGGAACTAATATTTGAAATGATGATAGAGATATCTGGAAAAGTTGGAGGTTCACATGCATCTGAAGTGTTTAGATTTATTAAGTGCTCTGTTTCAAGTTTTCCAGTTGATTTTAGGCTCAAGCTATTTTGGACTTATCTCGAAGATCATGGAGAATATGACTTGCTTGAGCAATGGATTAAGCATTGGCTTGGCCCAACAGGTGCAGTTTGGCATGAAGATATTAGTGGTCGTTATAACATAATCAACACTTTTGTTGAAGTCGCAAGTAATTCGAGATGGCAACAGTATATATATGAAGCCAATAAGAAGATGAGATGGAGTTTTATAAGCTATAGCAATCATAAAGAATATATTCTTTATGATTTGTTGGAGTGGTATCAGCAGTTAGCGAAGGTTAGGCCAGATATTTGGGAAAATCAGGGTGTCAAATTGCTTGAGATATCGCAACTGGTTTCTCAAATTGGTGATAATCGAGCTTCCGAATATATTGAGGCTGCTGTGGTATCCTCGGTTGCAAAATGTGGGGTTAATTCCCTGTGGAGGATAGTTGTAGCCGAAGGTAAGGACAGAGCGTGGCTAGATAATCCTAGCATTATTGTTGATGGTATTATCAGTTTGTTGGAAGATAGTGTAGTATGTGAGAAAGATTTGCTTAGTTTTTGGGCATTAGGAATTGGTTGCTTTAGCTGGCAACAAGAATATGACCGGTGTTATCTCAAGGATTTACTCACAGCAATTCAGCTTACGGCTGAACGGTTGGATTTTAATATTGAAGAAAAGCTAGATCAGTTGGGGAAATGCGACTTCTTAGATAAAGATCAGTATGATCATTACCGCTTTCCTGGGCGATGGTTCAGGGGAGTGGTGGGAAGTAGTGACGAGGAATTGCCCAAGCTATTTCAAGATCTCGATGCAGTTCCATTAGCAGAAGCAATTAGTTACATATTTGCGAAAAAACAGAATGGAGAAGGCCGCGCTAGTCATATTTGGCATGGCATTGCTCATTGTGCGCAACGACTACAGATAGAGAAACCGGGAAATTATGCAATGTTACTGAAGCAATTATTCGATTTGCTTAAATCACGCGAGGTTATTTATCCATGGGGAAGGTATGATAGTGCAGATGTTGCTTATGAAGCGTTAATTCCAATGCTTGATGAGCAACAACGTTGGAGTATTGTTCAGGACGTAGTTGATCGCATTACTGATGAACCCGATTCTGCTATCTGGCTAGACGCTACCACACAAAATTTAAACCAGCTTATTTTTGAAAGAGCAAAGTTGGTTGGAGTAGAAGCGTGGCTTAAAGGGGTAGATAATCTTCTCAATATGCATGAGCGTTGGATTACCGGCAATGGTTTCTTGCCGGAGGATGTGCATATTGAAATTCCGAGCAGTTCGGCAGAAGGTATACCGCAAACATGGGCACAGCTTGCAGTACGTTGTGCAGTTGGTCGAATGGTATCTAATTTAGGCTCATGGACTGAAGCAGCGCTAAGAGGCTTATGGGCACTGGTGCAAGTTTCGCCCAAAGATTTAGGCTACCTAGTGGATATTTGGGATACCTTTGATACTCGGCAGAAGGAATGGGTGCTGGTATTAGTAGAAAGAATCGTAACAATGTCATCAGAAGAAACTTATGAAATATTTCGGCGTATTGTAGAGGAATGTTATAACGGATATGATTTGCAATTAAAACTGCAGGCTTGGGTTATTTTGCAAAGACGCGAGATGGTAAATTATACACCATGCCCTGAATGGCTGCTTCCTAAACATCCTGAACACGAAAAGATCATGCAATTATCGTTAATCGGTGAAACCGGTTTGCCTAGAATACCTAGTCAGCAGCACGGTGATATGCAGCTAATTCGTAGTTTCCAGACCGTCACCAGTATTCTGCGACGGTTAGAAGCAGCTACTTATGATGACTTGACAGATGTGGAAAAGCGATTCACAGCTTATATAAAAAAATATGGCATTCGAAATAGGGTGGAAAATGAGAACGCATCTGGTAAATATGGTGATATGATATTAACTTTTTCACCAGAACTAGAGATATTAATGAAAATACTTTATTGCGAAATGTATAAACAACGGTGGTCCGATATACCCTTAGTTCGCACTGCACAAGCGTTGCTTCATAGTGATGAGCCATTTATTTTATTCAATGTTCTCTGCAAGGTAAACAGTACACTTTCATGGCCGGTCGATGAAGAACTTGAAAAGATACTGTTAGATTCAGGTAAGGCGCGAGAGTGTTTCCTTAAAATTTTAAATTGCGGGCTGGATGACAACACAATGCTACTGGGAGGAGAGCTATTTTTATATAGCCGACAAAATGATGTCCGGGTAACTTATAATATCGGCTTAACTGGTAAAGCGACTCAGCAACCAAAAGAAGGGCGTTCGACGTTTAGTGGAAGATCATTTGCCTTTTATTATCCCGAGCGCTTTGATCCTTATGAAAGCGATGATGAGGAGTTGCCTACCGAGGTTACAGTCCAGTCTGGTGGAATTTGCTATTTTATATACCAGCAAATATTGAGTTATCCAACAATTGATTTAAGTGCCCTATTTGATTGGCATCCGGATATTAAAAACCCCACTGTTTTTATTCAGAATGGGGAGGCTGTCGCCAGGTATGAATGCTTGCATGGACCTATGAGACAGATACTTCAGGATCGATTTTATCGGCAACCTATCTTGCATCGGTGGGTATGTTCTCGTAAGGAATTTGAGCAATCGATAAAAGATTTGGGGCTTTTTAGTTATCCTCAATTAGATTTAAAAGTGAATCCAATAAATATTGATTAGAATATAGATAGTTTCATCGAACATTACTAATTGAGAGATAGGCATAGGGAGTTGTTAATTATGGTAATGGTCTGGGACATACTAGCGGAAGTGTTAAATTTGATAGAAAAAGAAGAAAGAAAATGGCTTAGTAAAGGGAATTTGATTTATGCCAGGGTAATATCTCTAGGTGCTATGGCTGTTCCGATATATATATTATTCATTATAAGCCATGTGGTAATGGATAGTGGGGGAATAGCAGCTCTCTTTATTCCCCCACTTTTAATTCCTATATTAGTAAATATCAAAAAGCATAATTTTGCATTCTCAACAGCAATGTTAAATCTTGTAAATACCATTTGGTTTGCATGGATACATATAAGTATAATAGAAATTTTTTGCTATTTTATCTATATTGCTTTCAACGTTTATCTAACCGGGTTAGTCATTCAAAACCATTTAGTTCAGTGATGATTAACTTAGATATCAATATTTTGTTTTTATTATCAATTATTGCTTTAGCGCATTCAATTGTTTATTTCGTAATTAGGTTAGCTCTTTTAAGTGAAGATAATGAATTGGCATCCTTAAATAAAGCAAAATGGGAATTCCGCTTATGGAGTGGAGCATTAGTTATAACAATTGTTTATACTGCTTTAAGATTGAGTCACACAATTAATCCTATGGATTATCTTTATTATTTTTTTATGGTATTAGTTTCTGCTGTTCGGGTTATAGAAGGTTATCGGAAGCTAAAACGGATTTTTTCGGAATTAAAAATTGATAATGAGATATTGATAAGTTTTATAAAAACTGGAAAGTTAAATGTAGTATTCAGTGGTAAAGAAAAGGAACCTCATATAATCAATGGATAAGAAGAAAACTTAAAGGCTGGTATGTAGTTGTTAGCTTGTAAAATGAAAATAAAGGGAAATCGGTTGTCGGTCGCCTCAGAGTTGTCCCTTATAACAATAGCTTTAAATTTTGCCAATTGCCACCAAATTGTTCTGATAGCTCTATTAATTTTTTTGCGGTTTTGATAGAGCTTCTTTTTTTACTTTCTATTGTTCTAAGCCAATTTTTATTGCATTCTATAACGTCGAGCGATTCAAATACAAGTCTTATTAATTCGGGATCAATTTTTGAAATAGTATTTAAAAAAAGGATCAATCGACTTTTTTCACAATCTAAATCACAAAGAGTATTAATGCATTTGGTGATATTAGAGAGATTTTGCTTTATGATATTAATTGTGATTTCTCTATCAAGTTTATTTATCCTATTAATTAGTATAATTATTGCATTCCAGTCATGGCCATTGTGACCGCAAAAATCAACACATCCTCCTCTTGAGAAGATATTTAACACTACCTGTGGAGCTATTCTTCCGATGAGAGGATCAATTCTTTTTATTTCCGATTGATGTGATTCTACCCACGATCTTACACGATTATTAGCTGCTAAAGTTACTACTAGTAATCGTAGTTCTCGAGGAGGAGTTTCCCAGAGTCCTAGAGTATTTTCATCCAGTCGATCTATGTCTACATTAATGACTATATTCTGATATTTTTCTTTATCCACTAGGTACACCCATAGTAGGAAGCGTGCATAAGGCTCCCATTCTCGTTGCTTGGTTTGAGATAATTCTTCTGCAATTTTTGTTATTGATAGTTTATCGACAATTTGTTTGGCATATTTTTTTTGCAGTGCGTTAGGCTTAACGTCAAAAGGGCCGTAGCCTAAGGCGAGCCAGATAATACGGTCATGAATTTCTTTCCATGTCAATAATGGCGCGTGACAGAATGCTTGGCATATAAAATCTATCGATAACTCAAAAAGTTTATAACCAAACTCTTTATTTATACTTATACAACCCAGAAGAAACTCAGACAGTTTACCTGCATCGTTGAATGTTACACTTTGTACAAGATGCTCCATTCTATTCTGATCTATATGCGTTAATAGTTCTGTTTTCCATGAGGTATTTTTACTTAAAGCAAGTCGACTAAGAAAATGGCCCCATCCATATAATCCATCAATTGTAGAATCATTTAATCGCGCGCTGATAAAATTCGGAGAGACTTTTTTGAGTAACCTTTCAAACAGAGCTTTATCTTCATTATACACATCGTTTATGTAGGCTCCTAAAGCAAAAGCTGAAGTATTATCTATGTTGTTTATCAGCACTGAAACTCTATCAAAATAAGGTTCTAAATCAGCTTGTTTCCGATAACGAGTAAGAACATTTAACACAAAGGCAGCATCTCTTTTTTCGGTCGTTTCATTAGATAGACATCTAGCAACTATAACTTTCCATACAGAATCATTAATTAGTCGACGTCCATAACGGTTCATTTCTTGGGTGTGCAGTAGCCAGGAAATACCTAGTAATGGTGTTTCATTTCTAGTGATTAACATTGTTAACATAGTAAGAAATTGATTATGCTCTTCTATATTTGCGTATTGCATATAGTAGATAAGTGCATTCGAAGCACATCTGATATGCAAACAACGGATACCATTTTCTAATAGAATCATGTTTCGTTTTTTTAAATATTTAATTGAATCATCTACCCAGTGCTTTTGCTTATTAAAATACTTAGCATATTCATAGATAGTTTCAATGGATACGGACGCATCTAAACTAACAATTTGGCAGGCAGCAATTATTACATATAAATAATCTGCTCTATCTAAATCACGCCATACGGATATTTCATGCTTTATTTGATTCCATCCACCACGTAAAACAAAATTAAACAGCCAAGGAGTGTCTTGGTCTGCAGCCGTTTTAATTCTGTTTACAATATCTTCATCAAGATATGAATTCCCTATAGTTTTGTCATATTCTTTTACTACATTCTGGACCTCTTTTTTATGTGTAAGATAATAATCTTGCATAACTTGAATGGCCTGTAAATTTGAGATTCTGATATCATTGGAAATTTCATTAAGCGATTCAGTTCTAGAAAGAATAATTTTTAATTTATCATTGACACAATCACATAAACGCTTTATTTCATTTAAAGGCCAGAGATGTGCATCCTCGATTAACACGACTGTTTTAAAGTTAAGACTATTTAAGGCGAGTAATAAATTATCGGATATAGTTTGTTTTTCATTAATGCGTAGTACCTCCCAACCATCGATCAAATAATCATAAGCAAGTTGATAACAGGTAATTGACTTTCCACAACCAGCAGAGCCAGTTAACGTTACACAGTGAGATGAATTTAGTTTACTTTTAGCTAATGAAATTTGCGGCAATCGGGGGCAAGCGAGAACATCAGACGCTCCAAGTCTTTCACCAGCAATTGCTGCGCCTATGTCGCGTTGGTTCTTAAATGTAATTTGGTCAAATATATTATCGCTGTATAGTAGGGTAGTAATATTTGGAACAATATCTTCTGCGTTATGATTGAGTGCACCTTCTCCATGTGTATTAGGCGAAATACGATATACTCGGCATTTTTCTTCAAGTGGTTTAATAAGCTCTTGTACAATTAAATTATCCCTTTCGGAATAACCAAGGATACAAAGCACTTTAGGGAAATTTTTATTTTTTCTTGCTACCTCCTGTAAAATTGACTCGTTTAGACGTCCTGCTTCATTTGGAAATACCCAGTCTTCTAGTGGTTTGTTTGCATCACCATGTGGTTTGTGTAAAATTGTTTTTTCTGAATTGATGTTAGTGCCGTATAAGCTTGTCCAGGATTTTTCCAGATGAGTATCCCAATTCAATGATATAACCATTTCAATATAGCCAGTGTGAATAAGGCGTGCTAAAGAAAGATGTACTAATGAAGGAGTGGATTTGTCTTTATCATATTCAGAAAATGCTTTTTGAAACATGACCCTTGCTGCACTGTTTTCACCTATTACTGCAAAAGCTACCATAAGTTTATCCCAATCATAGCCAATAATGTTTTTAGCAGGTGCATCAAAGCAATTTAACTTTTCTGCTAATTGCTTTCTTGCTAGCACAACGTTATCTAATGTATTCCACAAAATAGGGTATAATTGTCCAGTCAAAGGCATACCAGCTTGTAGGGATGCACCTGCTCCAATTAAAACTATAGCATGCATAGCTCGTATATCATCGGCGACTTTCTTACATGTTTCATCTAAAGATCTGTTAAGCATTAGAACTCCTCCGTAACATTATTTCATTAACGGGTGATAGTTATTTAATATTTCTACATAATAAATCTGCTTCCCTCGTTATTGGGTATGATAAATAGAGTGATTTATTGATGCAAAAAAACCACACAATGTGGTGGTAATGGCGTCACACAGATATGGCAAAGTCCGTATAGTGCGTACATAGGTTGGTTAATTGAGTGAGATATGGTACAACAACTGCAATAATATTGCTCGTAGTGCTACTGAAAAAT
Source organism: Negativicutes bacterium (assembly GCA_028707635.1). GTDB lineage: Bacteria > Bacillota > Negativicutes > JAAYSF01 > JAAYSF01 > STF2-20. The sequence continues at coordinate 3,840 of JAQWAQ010000023.1, read as the reverse complement.
GGAATGTATAGTTGAAGATAGCTACGAAGTTTTGACAACAATTTTACAACAACTACGCTAAAAAGTTCTGTGACGCTCCGTGATGAGAATCCAGCAGTGACAAATATCCATGGCGTTTTGAAACGAAAAGTGAAGCCCCTGTCTGACTACGAATCAAAAGGTCGCAGGTTCGAATCCTGCCGGGGTCACCATAGGAATGAAAAAGGCTTTACGGAATTTCCGTAAAGCCTTTTTTGCGTTTTTATCCGATGGCTTAGGCGCTCTAAGATTCCCTTCTTCTACAAGTGAGAGCTATACCCATACGGGCACAGGCGAGTGGCTAAGTCTTTGAATCAAGTCTCACTTTATAGCAGCTTTACAACAACCGTACATCAATTACTTTTTAATTCTAGATACAATTGTGGTTAAGAAAGCCGATTTGATTGGTTTGACCGCCATAAGGGCTTGTACAGGCGGCGATTTTTCGATAACGCGGATGATACGCCCTAAAGCTCGATGACTTAACTTCGACGGATCGTCAAACACTAAATTTGCTAATTTACCTCGTTCAATGGCCATTGTTATAATTCTGTCATAAGTTGTCTCAGGCACAAGAACACGCTGCTGACGCGGCGTCATAGCTAGGCTATTGAACTTACAAGCTGTTAGGCAGACACCACAGCCTAAACAGAGCGTTTCGTCGCATTCTGGCTTTTTTGGAGGGTTTTGTTGAGTATGTAATGCTCCCACTGGGCAGGCTCTTATACATGCCCCGCAATTTCGGCATTTATTCGTGTTAACAGTGGCTAGCCAGTTAGAAGATATGACTGCATTTCTAAGGTCAAATCGCTTAATCGCCTGAATAAATTCGCAGCAGCTGCAACAATTACAAATAAACCCTACATCACGCTGCACGTTATCAGCAATTTGCACTAATCCCATATTTCTGCAATCTTCAATAATATGTAAGGCTTTATTATTGGTTATCGGTACAGCCATCCCCTTTTTTATCAGAATATCCACGCTTTTGCCCATGGTTAAACATGTTTCCAGTGGTGCATCACAGTTTTTACCAAGATGGTGGGCCTTATGCCGACAGGTACATAGTGATAATCCGATAGTCTTCGCTGAAGCTACAATAGCGCTGGCTTTTTCCCAGTCCAATACTTCGGAGTAATTAGTGGTGGGCAGTGCTTGTTCGTGGACTAATGTTCTACCTAATTGAGTTGATCCTTCAAATACACTTCTGGCAAAACCATCTGTTTTGCTCATATATTCTTCAAATAATTCCGCTAGTTCTTTAATTGGCAGATGATCACGGGTACGCATAAAGATAAACTCGAAAAAACCAATGACAACGGGTGCTAGCACAATATAGATTTGCCCATTATGTTCGAAATCTAATACGAGGCCGCGCTCGGCCAGTAGGAGTACTTTGTCATACAATTCTTCAGTTCCCATGGTAAGCTTATCAGCAACAGCAGATAACCGTGTTGGTCTTAAAGGGATTTGCCTTGCAATATGAGCTTCTTCCGGCGTAAATAGTATTTTTAATATTTCAATGAAGGCAGGTGCATATGGCGCACCTGTAATGTTATAGTCTAAGCGTTGTTGCAGCAACCGGTATTCGCGTTCATGATTTACTATATGTCCCATGATTTTCTCCTTTAAATAGAAGTAATGCTTTAATTATACTCAATTTGTAGAAGAAAAAACTGCAGTTGCCTTCGAAAGAGGCATACTGCAGCTTAGCTCTGCGTGGATATACGATCTATTTGACAACCAGAACAGGGCAGTTAGAGTTACGGATAACGTAGGTGCTAACACTACCCAGGAGTAATCCGGAGATGGTGCCTAACCCTCGGCTGCCGACAACGATGACATCATAGCGGTTGTGCTCGGCGAATTCGACAATAGTAACGCGTGGTTCACCGATTTCATTATGAGTTTTCACTTGGGTACCTTCGGGAATATGGTTTAAAGCTTCATCGAGTATTTTTTTAGCAAAATTTACAGGATCGGTAGAGGCGTTTTGCGGAATGGTAGAGCCTTTAACCTGTTCATATAAGGGTACTTGTTGCGATAAAACCGATACATAGAGGATGGTGAGTTCGGCATTACAGGAGTTTGCCATTGTGGCGGCGTGTGATAAAGCCTTTAGTGAATTTTTTGAACCGTCAATCGGTACCAAAATTTTTTTATACGGTAAGTTCATAGTAACAACTCCATTCTCAATAAATTATCAGGTTATTCATTTAATTCCATTATATTACAAGAAATATATTTAAAGTATATTAATTTACACAGAATGGTTATTATCAGCTGGTATGGGCTCTTGCACATTGGTTTTTGGCTGTACTTTATACAAAGCGGCATACATAACCGGTAGTACAATTAGGGTTAGTACAGTTGCGCCAGCCAAGCCGGCGGCGATGGCGATAGCCATTGGCCCCCAAAACACATCAGTAAATAACGGAATCATCCCGAGAATAGCGGCCGCGGCTGTTAGGCAGATGGGGCGGAATCTTATAATTGTCGCGTTAACAATGGCATCCCATAATGATTCGCCAGCTTCGAGCTGTTGCGTAATTTGATCCATGAGAACAATTGTGTTACGCATAATAATCCCGGACAAGGCCAAAATTCCCAGCGTTACGACAAAGCCCAAGGGACTATTAGTAACCAAGAGGCCGATTGATACGCCAATGAGCCCTAATGGCGCTGTTAGAAGTGTTAGGATTAACTTCGGGATACTTTGTAGTTGGATCATAAGTAAGATCATTATCGAAATAAGCATTGCCGGGATAGTTTCGTTAATATATTTAGTCGCTTTTATGCTGTCACTTTTAGTACCATCATAATCGATGCTATAGCCAAGGGGCAGATCGGCGCGTACGTCACCAAGACTTTCATATACCTGCTGAGCGATATCGTCACCTGTTGCGCCCGGCGCTATCTCCGCCTGTACCCAAACCATGGGTTTTAAATCACGGCGGTAAATTAAGCCATGTTCACTATCAAGGCTGATTTTTGCAACTTGATCAAGGGGAATATATTGACCATTGCCAGCTTGGATATTGAGGTCTTTTATGCGGGCGGGATCATAGCGGTCCTGCGAATCAAAGCGGAAAACCATGTTAACGGTTTTGTCATATTCCCTGAATTCTGCAAAAGGCGTACCGCTTAACTGGGCTTGGAGCGCGTCAGACAGAGCCTTGGACGTAATTCCTAAACTACGGGCTTTATCTTGATCAATTGTTAGATGAATAACTTTGCTTTTTTCATTCCAGTTAAGGTTAACGTTTTTTGCTCCCGGGTTGGCCTCCATGGCAATACGGACTTTTTCGGCTATCTCCAGAACTTTATCATGGTCATAGCCATTGACGCGCAGCATAACCGGGTAATCAGCTGATGGTCCGTTGGGGAGAATTTTGGTATGAGCATGCACATCGGGAAATTCATCGTTTAACAATTTACTGAGTGAAATGTTCAACTCGTTACGGGCCTTATAATCGTTAGCAACAATGATAAACTCGGCGAAGTTGCTTTTGGAAAAGGTTGGTTCAAAGCTTAAGACAAACCGGGGTGCACCTTCACCTACATGGTGTGTATAATATGAAATCAGGGGATTGCCGTTTAGTTTTTCGGCAAACTGATTAGCGAGTTCATTTGTATTGTCTATTGAAGCTCCTTCTGGTAATTGTAATTGAACAATAAGCTCCGGCCGCGTGGAACTTGCGAAGAACTCCTTATTGACTAAGCCCATTAGCCCCACAGAGATGATAAAGCAGGCGACGGTAATGGTTAGTACGATTTTGCGATTAGACATGCACCATGTCAAGGCTTGTTTAAAGAGATTAT
>JAQWAQ010000135.1 GCA_028707635.1 Negativicutes bacterium | reverse complement strand
TAAGGTCTATGAGATATTTGTCGAAGGTGCTGCCGAGGGCTTTCACACTTCAATTAGAATTATGCCATTTCTGGTCGCCATGCTAGTAGCTGTAAATATTTTCAGGGCTTCGGGTGCTATGAATTTATTTATCGGTCTATTCGAACCACTTCTTAATCTTATCGGAGTACCGGCTGACCTTGCACCTCTGGCAATTATGCGTCCCTTATCAGGAACAGGATCGCTGGGGCTTGTTACTGAGATTCTAAATACCTATGGGCCTGATTCAATGGCCGGGCGGATTGCTTCTACAGTACTTGGCAGCACTGATACGACATTTTATATTTTGACGGTGTATTTCGGTGCGGTCGGGATAAGGAATCCCCGCTATTCAGTATTAGTCGGTTTATTGGGCGATGCCGCCGGCTTTTTAGGCTCAATCTATATTTGCAGATATTTGTTTAGTTAGGACAATAATAAAGTAAGACTTGATTCATATAACTCCACTTGTAGAAGAGGGAGGCCTAGAGTCATCGGAAAAAACTGGTGGATTTTTCTATCAGTTTCTTTTTTTTGATACTGTGACACTTTCTGACCCTGGGAATAAACTGTAATGTGTTTAAACGAAGTGTGAATGGAGGGACGTCCATGGTTAAGGTGGTCGTTGCAGGTGGGGGTTGGGCTGGATGTGCTGCAGCATTATCAGCAGCGAAGGCTGGAGCGGACGTAATGCTAATTGAACGCACTGATTTGCTATTAGGAACAGGTTTGGTAGGAGGAATATTCCGGAACAATGGTCGATATACCGCAGCTGAAGAGTCAATCGCAATGGGTGGGGGCGATCTTTTTGTTGTGATGGATGCAAACAGTCGCCACCGAGGGATTAGTTTTCCTGGACATAATCACGCATCACTTTATGATGTGACAACAATGGAACCATTAGTAAAGAAAGTACTCCAAAATTATAATATAGAAATAAAAACCAAGGTTCGGGTAGTTGATGTAATCAAGTATGGCAAGATAATTAAATCAATAGTTTTAGATGATGATACGGTAGTTCATGGGGATGCTTTTATCGATACCACTGGATCTGCTGGACCTATGGGCAATTGTCTTACATACGGGAACGGCTGTGCCATGTGTATTTTGCGTTGCCCAGCATTTGGCCCTCGTATCAGTCTTACAGCAAAAGCAGAGGTAAAAGAAATAATGGGCCGAAAAGCCGATGGCTCATATGGTGCGATGAGCGGTTCATGCAAGCTAAACAAGGATTCCTTGAGTTTGGAAATCAGAGAACAGCTCGAAAGCACTGGTGTCGTAGTTTTACCTTTGCCAGAGGCTATCCAAAAAACAGGAACATTAGACAAAAAGGCTTGCTCACAGTATGCTGTTAAAGAATATGCTGCAAACTTGATTCTGCTGGATACAGGCCATGCCAAGCTCATGACATCATACTTTGCGCTTGATGATCTGCGCACGATACCCGGACTTGAACGGGCTCGTTATGAAGACCCTTATGCCGGTGGTCTGGGAAATTCAATGCGTTATTTAGGTATCGCTCCGTGTAATAACTTTTTGAAGGTTGAGGGCGTTGATAACTTATTCTGTGCTGGGGAGAAATCTGCCGTTCTTGTTGGTCATACCGAGGCGATTGTTACAGGTCTTTTGGCTGGCCATAATGCTGTAAGACATTGCCTTGATATGCAATATCTTGAGATACCGAGTACTTTAGTAATTGGTGACTTTATCGCTTATGTTCATGAGAAAATGGCTACCGAAGAAGGCTTGCGACTCCGTTATACTTTTTCTGGTTCAGTGTACTTTGAACGCATGAAATCACTGGAACTATATTCAACTAACCGTAGTGTGATAAAAGAACGAGTAGGCAATGAGAGACTAACTGATATCTATAACACGTGTTTAGTATAGGAGGTTAATACGTTATGCATAATAACATGAGCCATTGTATTGATATTAACTCGCCGTACTGTCCTTGTCTTTTAGCCGATACAAATCATTGCGTCTCTTGTAGCCGTCTTCAAGGTAAAGAAACTTGCGATTGCAACTGGGCAGGAGTATGTGTAATGTACGAAAAGCATTGGCAGCCAAAAAAACATACTTCTAGAGGTGGAGAGGGTACAGTAGTGCGGGTTGAAGTTGAAACCGAATATCAGGTTATCCAGCAAATAAATCAGGATACCTATCGATTGGAGTTTAATTTACCAGATGATTTTGCAAAGAGTTTAGATAAAGCTGGATCATTTATTTTCATGCGTAAGCCTGGTGATCCTGATTTCTATCATTTTCCGGTTGGTATTATGAAAGTGAATCAGAATAAAATTCAAGTTGTTGTCGAAGCAGTAGGGCCAAAGTCACGAAGAATCTTAACAAGCGGCGACACAAATCTTTTAGTAAGAGGACCCTATTTCAATGGAGTTCTCGGGCAACCATGGATTGACAATACCGAGAATAGTAGGATATTATTGGTTGCAGGAGGAATGGGTCAGGCCCCGGCCCTTGCTATTGCTAGCAAACTTATGAAGAAAAACAATAAAGTTACGGCATTATTAGCACCGGGATATACTGGTGAGATATTTGTTGATATTGAATTAATAGAGCTTGGCATAGAAGTTGAAAATGTTGTTTCGATGCGCAGATCAGGTATAAGTAGGCTGACCTGTCTGTTTGCCGACCATGATCTGGTCGTTAGTGCCGGACCTGATGAACAACATTATGGTGTTATTGATGCAATGGCGCTAGCCGGTGTGAATCTGCCGATGGCGGCTACCAATAATGCTACAATGTGCTGTGGTGAGGGAATCTGCGGCAGCTGTCAGAAGGAGACTTCCGACAATCGCTTTATTCGTACTTGTAAAGTACAGACAAATTTTATGAATCTGGTTCGTGATTAATGACTTTTGGAGATGATACTATAAATGGCAGAACGTTTACAGAAAATTATCAGTCAGGCCGGAATTGCCTCGCGCCGTCATGCCGAGAAATTAATTAGTGACGGTCGGGTTACGGTGAATGGAGCAGTTGTCACAGAGCTCGGCACTAAGGTTGAACCACGTAAAGACAAGGTGGCAGTTGATGGGAAACTAATTGTTAGTGAAAAATATGTTTATATCTTGCTGCATAAACCTAAGGGCGTAGTTACTACCCTCAATGATCCTCAGAAGCGAAAGACAGTAGTAGATTTAATTAAAGATATTCCAGAACGGATTTATCCGGTGGGGCGGCTTGATTATAACACCGAAGGTTTGCTTTTACTCACTAACGATGGCGATCTGACAAATGCTCTGATTCATCCCAGCCACAATATACGGAAGGTATACCTGGCCAAAGTCCATGGAGTTCCTGCCGAAGAAAAACTTGATCTGTTTCGGGTAGGAATGAAGCTTGAGGATGGCCTGACGGCGCCAGCTTTAGTAAACATCATCGAAATTGACAAGGAAAAAAACAGCACAACACTGGAAATAATAATTCATGAGGGCAAAAATCGCCAAATCCGAAGAATGTGTGAGAAAATCGGGCACTCTGTCATACAACTCAAGCGTATCAAGTTTGCGTTTCTAGACTTAAAGGGAGTGAGGCGCGGCAGCTACCGTTATCTGCATCAGAACGAGGTCGAGGAACTGAAACGCTTGTAAGATGAATGAAACGACTAGGCTTTTGCCTTGTCTAAGGACTTGGCACAAGCCAAGTCTTTTCTTTATCCGATGACTTAGCCGTTCTTCTTCTACAAGTGAAGAGCGGCTAAGTCCCTAGATACGGTTCTGCTAGGATTCAGGTGGAGCTATGTGAATTAAGTCTTACTTTATCATATTAAAAAAATTTAAAAAATAGGTGAAGATAATGCAGCGAATTATTATTGTAGGCGGCGGAGCCGCAGGACTTATGGCGGCTTACAGTGCTGCCCAAAATGGTGGAAAAGTTACTATTTTAGAGAAAATGGCTACAATTGGCAGGAAACTGTTGATTACCGGTAAAGGACGCTGTAACATAACCAATTGTGCCGATATTAAAACAATAATTAAGAATATGCCGGGTAACGGTACATTTCTTTATAGTGCCTTAAATGCCTTTGACAGTAACGATGTCATAAGCTTTATGAATGAGTATGGGGTTGAAACTAAGGTTGAACGCGGAAATCGCGTCTTTCCGGTAAGTGATAAAGCCAGTGATGTTGTTCATGCGTTTAGCAAAGCTCTAACCAGTTCAGGGGTGATAGTAAAAACCGGGACAACGGTGAAAAGGTTACAGGTTAATGATTATACTGTTGTCGGTGTTGTAACTGAGGACGGTGAAGAATATCCAGCTGATGCTGTCATAGTTACAACTGGCGGTGCATCTTATCCTGGTACAGGCTCGTCGGGTGACGGATATCGGATCGCTAAGGGATTAGGCCATACGATTACAACTTTAAAGCCGTCATTAGTGCCTTTAGAGGTTGATGAAGCATGGGTTAAAGATTTACAGGGATTGTCGCTGCGTAATGTTACGGCCAGTGTTTTTTGTGAAAGTAAAAAGGTGGCTGAGGAATTCGGCGAAATGCTATTTACTCATTATGGTCTTTCCGGACCGATAATTTTGTCGTTAAGTAAAAAGGTTGCTGAACAATTAAACAAGAACATGGAAGTTATGCTTTCCATAAATTTAAAACCAGCTTTAACAGTAGAGGCTCTTGACCAGCGCATTCAGCGCGACTTTGGAAAATTCTCGCGCAAACAATTCAAAAATGCCTTAAATGAGCTTTTACCAGCTAAGTTAATTGATACCTTTATCGATTTATCGTTTATTGATCCGGAAAAGGCGGTCAATCAAATTACTAAAAAGGAACGTCAGCGCATGATTGAGCTCTTTACCAATCTTACCTTTACGATTACCAAGACCCGACCGATTAGTGAAGCTATTGTAACAGCCGGTGGGATAGATATTAAGGAAATAAACCCTAAGACAATGGAATCAAAAATAGTTAGCAAGCTTTATTTCGCTGGTGAAGTGATCGATATTGATGGTTTTACAGGCGGGTATAACCTTCAAGCTGCATTTTCTACAGGGCATGTAGCGGGTTATCATGCAGCAAATAATTAGAAAAATACGGTATTGAGCATAATATAGGTAAATTTAAAAACTCGGAGGACTGCTGTGAGTACTTCCAAATGGGATTGGCTGCTCAATATTGACAAATTGATATTTAAACTCGCTGTAATCTTTATCGTAATGTTAGTTTTTGCCCAACTGGTGCATATAAATGATAAAACGCGCATGTATCTTTCCAAGGTGGACAGGTTGGAAGGTGAAAACATTACTCTTGAGGGAAATTACTATGCTGAAGCCCCGCTTCAGATTAAAGATTCCGAATCTCCGGTCGGCTATTTCAAGTCATTGCGTGAAAGTAGGGTTCTCAATCTTCGATTAATAAAGCCCGTCGAAAGTCAAATTATCCGTGTTGTTGTCAATGGAAAAAGCATTGATAATTTCCATAAAGGCTATATTATGGTTATTGTTTATGAGGGTGATTATGTTGAGATTGATACGACATCATACCAAGGTTCGGTACAAGTAATTGTAAATGTTATTGGGGATAAGGTTGAAATACCGGTTGATGGGCTGCTTTTAGAAGGTAATAATGTACTTATGCCGATTGGAAAGGTTAAATTTAAAAGTTAGGATAATACAGGCCTTACAACTTTTGCTATGAATAAATTGATAGTTTAGATTTGATCAAAAAGGATATTGATTTTTTTTAGGGAATATAAAATTAAACAATTTTTCCTTACACACCGGAGGTTCTAAATGATTATTGTTATGAATGCCCCAACGGCCGACCAGATTAAGCGGGTCCTTGATAAGTTGACCCAAACTGGTCTTGAGGCGCATTATCTACATAGTTGCGGAAGAACAATTGTTACCGCAATTGGTGATGCTACAGATTGCAATGCCGCGCAATATGAACGGATGCCAGGCGTTGACCGCGTTTTATCGATTGTGACTCCTTTTAAACTAGTTAGCCGTGACTTTCGTACGGAAAACACTATTGTTCAAGTAGAAGACGTATGTTTTGGCGGAACCTATATTCCAGTGATTGCCGGTCCTTGCGCAGTTGAAAGCTATGAGCAATTTCGGGACTCGGCATTGGCCGTAAAAAAGGCGGGGGCTAAGCTGCTGCGAGGCGGCGCCTATAAGCCTCGTACTTCACCTTACAGTTTTCAAGGCTTAGAGCAAGAGGGGCTCGAAATACTAAAAACAGAGTC
>JAQWAQ010000134.1 GCA_028707635.1 Negativicutes bacterium | reverse complement strand
TCCGATCTATCAACGATAACACTGCCTTCTGTTGGGCGTTCCAACATATTTATGCATCGAATCAGTGTGCTCTTACCGGCACCACTCTGGCCGATTACACCGAAGATTTCACCTTGGTGAATTGTTAAGTCAATCCCGTTTAATGCAAATATGGGGCCGTTTGCACCGTCATAACACTTTCTTATGCCCACTAGTTTAATCATATAAATTGCTCCTTTCCGCACAGGAAAAAATGAAATAAAAAAAGCCTCTTCACAGATGAAGAGACGAGCGAAACAACGCTGTTCTTCATCTTCCAGGAATCAATCCTGTCGGAATTGGCACCGTTTTCGCTTATCGAAAAGCGAATGGTTGCCGCGGCGTCATTGGGCCAGTCCCTCAGCCAACTCTTGATGAAAGGTATTATAAAGTTAATAAAAATATATTATCACCACTGCAGAATGTGTGTCAAGAACTTTTTTAGGGAATATAATTTCATAAAGTAAAGAATAAAAGAAGTAAAGCAGGAAATTATTTAAATAAGCACGAAATGTTCACAGTAAAAGGCATCATTGAAAGGAGAGAATGGGATATGTCTTCCAATCCTAAATTGAAGGATGCTCTGACTGACCAACTGGCAAACGCCATTTTATTGTTAAACAATGAGGAAGAATGCTATCAATTCTTCGAGGATATTTGCACAATAAGTGAAATAAAAGCGATGGCCCAGAGGTTGGAAGTCGCTCGCATGCTTAAAGTCGGCCACACCTATGATGACATTGTTGCTAGAACCGGGGCTAGCACAGCAACGATTAGCCGGGTTAAACGCTGTTTACATTATGGAGCAGACGGCTATAAGATAATTTTAGAGCGTCTGGAAAATAAGTAGTCTTAAGCAGGCTGCTTTATCCGATGACTAACCCGCTCTAAGACTCCCGCTTCTATAAGCGGGAGTAAGGGCGGCTAAGTCCCTGGATACGGTTCGACTAGGATTTAGGTGGAGTTAAAACTCCACCTAAATCAAGTCTCACTTTATCATAACTGAAAGAAAGGCTGGATATAAATGACCACTGAAGTATTTGTACCGAAAATTCCTTATGGTACACGTGATTTACTGCAAGGGGATGCCAACCGCAAGCGTAATATTGAAGCTGCGTTGGGTAAACTTTTTGCAAGTTGGGGTTATGATGAGGTCGTTACCCCAACAATTGAATATTTAGAGACATTATCAGTGGGAAATGCTACTGATCTTCAACATAATATGTTCAAGTTTTTTGACAAAAGCAATCGCATTTTGGCATTACGTCCTGATATGACGACACCGATTGCGCGAGTCGCGGCTACAAGACTGCGGGAAAGAGCATTACCCCTTAAGCTTTTTTATTTAACAAATGTCTTTCGCTATGAGGAAGCACAAGCCGGCCGTCAGTGTGAGTTTTACCAGGCAGGTATTGAACTGCTTGGCGTTTCGGATCCCACAGCGGATGCCGAGGTTATCGCGATTGCCGTCGAGGCCATGCTCGAAGCCGGTTTGACTAGTTTCCAAGTGAGTTTGGGACAAGTAGAGTTTATTCATGGCATTATGAATGAATGTGGTCTGCCACTAACACAGCAGCAGGCTGTCAAGCAGTCTCTGGTAAAGCGTGATTTGGTGGGAATGGGTGAGATTTTACAGAATAGTGGATTGTGTCCGACTGCCCAGAAGATTCTTACACAAGTTCCTGTTCTGCATGGGCGGCAAGACATGCTCAAGCAGGCTTATGACATGGTTACAAATCAAACGAGCCGAAATGCACTTGACAATTTGAGTGAAATATATAACATCTTGGTAAGTTATGGTGTAGATAAATACGTAAACTTTGATTTAGGCATTATTCGAGATTTCGAGTATTATACTGGAATGGTTTTTGAAGGGTATACGCCTGGATTAGGGTTCCCGCTATGCGGAGGCGGCCGTTATGATAAAATGGTCAGTTCGTTTGGTGTTGACTGCCCGGCCACTGGGTTTGCCTTGGGAATCGAAAGAATCCTTTTGGCCATGGAGCGGCAGGGGATAGCCATCTCACCTGATTCAAAAGATATCTATATTGGGTGGAACAAGGGAATGTTTGATGCGGCCATTGTTGAAGCAAGTCAACAAAGGCGCGCAGGTAAGACTGTCGAATTGGCTTTTAAACCACAATCACAGCTTGAAGCTGCGACAAGTCAGGTAGCTAAAGGATACAATAAACTTACTTATATAGGTGGTTAATCTATGTTTAAACGCGTCAGACAGGTCGCTATGGCGCTAACGGCTAAAATAACTGATACCGACCGGGATTTCATTGATGAACATTTATCGGTTCCAGAGAAAGCGTTGTTTTGGGATATGAATTTACCTGATCAGCGTCACGCATTGAATGTCGCCTACACAGCGCTTCACTTAGCACCTAGGCAGCTAAGTATCAACCTGGAAATATTGGTGAAAAGCGCTTTGCTTCATGATGTCGGCAAGATCAAGGGTGATGTCAGTACTCTTGATAAAATAGGAACAGTCATAGCTCATAAAATTCTTGGCCAAAAAGTTAAGCGCTGGGGCAGGCCGGGCAGAGGGAGTAAATTGGCGAACGTCCGTCATGCCGTTTACACTTATTTTTATCACCCGAAGCGCAGTGCAGAGTTGCTCAACAGTATTGGTGAAGATCCGCTGATTGTTGAAATTGTAAGAAAACATCATAAAGCTCCGGCGGAGAGTGATCCGCCGGAGCTAAGCCTACTTAGGAAGGCCGATAATATGAACTGATTTAGTAACCCTTAATTTTATCAACAAAATTATACATTTCACCGTTCTGTGCAAACTTTCCAAGGTTGTCGGAGAAGACCTTGACAGCCCTGTCAAGATACATCGGGGAGAGCGCTGCAACATGTGGGGTAATAATAACATTTGGCATTGTCCAGAGGGGTGAATCTTCCCCAAGTGGTTCGTGTTCAAAAACATCAAGTCCGGCACCCATAATTAACCCATCATTCAGGGCGGTAATGAGATCAGCCTCGCAGATGATTGCACCGCGGGCAATATTGATAAAGTAGGCTGACTTTCTCATTGCCGAAAATTGTTCAAGTTTAAAATATTCTTTGGTTTCGGGTAACAATGGTAAGGCAGCAACGACAAAGTCGGAAACTGCGAGCATTTCGTTTAAATCTTCAGGAGGATATAATTTATTCACAAATAGTTCAGTAGTCTGCTGCTTTTTGACGGCGACAACATCCATACCTAGTCCTTTAGCTTTTTTAGCAATTTCTCGACCAATGCTGCCGAGTCCAACAATACCGATGGTTTTAGCATGGATTTCATCGACGTGAGCACGTTTCCAGTCCTTGGTCATTTGGTGGCGGATAAAGAAATTAAGTCCGCGGTTAAAGGCCAGCATGATGGCGAGGACATGTTCTGACACCGGAATGCCATGAATGCCTTTGGAATTAGTAAGAATCGCGCTTGTGGCCTGAATTTCAGGCGTAATAAGATTTTCAACCCCGGCGCTCAGTGCATGGATCCACTTAAGATTAGGTGCATTGCTTAATAGCGGACGAATATCCATCCATCCCCATGTGACAAGGATGTCACAATTCGGCATATAAGCAACTGCTTCTTCTGGTTCAGCTGTGATAATGTTGCAAAGCGGTACAATATTTTTTATGACAGTAATATGCCGCTCGGCGAGTTTATTGAGTACAACGATATTTAATGTGGGCACAGCAAACGTCCCCCTTCTTATCAATAGTATTTTGTTAAATACTTCTACATATTCATAAAAACTCCTACATTGTGGGTTGACGAATATATTAATATGATGGTATTATCATGCTAATATATTAATACTTTAAATAACTAAAGGGTTGTGAGAGTCTTATGACATCAAGTGATCTAAATTATCTAACTGTCGCCTTGCCGAAAGGAAAGCTTTTTGCCCCTTCAGCCAAAATGCTGGCTGATATAGGCTATACGGCCGAAGGGTTAAGTGAAAAATCCCGTAAGTTGGTCATCACCAACGAAGAGGAAAAAATTCGCTTCATTATCACCAAGACAGCCGACTTGCCTACTTATGTTGAATACGGCGCTGCTGACGTTGGTATTATCGGTAAAGACGTTCTGTTAGAAGAAGGTAAGGATGTTTATGAACTTTTGGATTTGAAGTTTGGCTTTTGCCGTCTTATGGTAGCTGTCCCACAGGCTTTGCAGCAAGAGAAGTTAAGTGATTACGCCCATATGCGGGTGGCTACCAAATATCCTCGCGTGGCCGAGCGTTTCTTTAGCAGTATGGGCATTCAAATGGAAATTATCAAACTTAATGGCTCAATCGAACTGGCTCCGATGGTTGGTTTAGCCGAAATGATTGTCGATATTGTTGAAACTGGCCGAACGTTAAAGGAAAATCAACTCATTGAGGTTGCCCAAATCCATCCTGCCACAGCACGGTTTATTGCTAACCGTGTAAGTTTTAAGATGAAATTTGATCGAATCAATCGGATGGTTGAAGATTTAAAAACCCTCATGGAAGGAGGAGTGAACGGTGAGAATAGTAGTTGCTGATTGTCTAACTCCAAAAGAACTCCAAGCCCTACTGGCGAAACCTTCCTTTGATCAAGTTGTATTGGGCGAAAAGGCAAAGGAGCGTAACAAAGAAATATTCGGCGCTGAACTCACTGCCGCCGAGGTCGTTGATAAAATTGTTGGTGATGTCCGTGCAAGCGGGGATAAAGCTGTGCTTCAATATACTAAGACCTTTGATGGTGTTTCCTTTACAGCGGCGACAATGGAGGTTAGCCAAACCGAAATTGAGGAAGCTCTAAGGAATGCTGATCCAGATATATTAAAGGCCCTTGATAAGGCTGCTGCAAATGTTCGGCGCTTCCACCAAGAGCAGGTGCCGAAATCGTGGCTTACTTATAGAGATCATGGATCAATGCTGGGGCAGAGCTGTATTCCGCTTGATCGGGTAGGTATTTATGTTCCTGGCGGTACGGCAACATATCCATCTTCGGTTATTATGAATGCCGTTCCGGCGTCTGTTGCCGGTGTAAAGGAAATTATAATGGTCGTTCCTCCCGCCCGGGATGGCAGTGTGAATCCATATGTGCTTGTTGCTGCCCACAAGGCGGGTGTCACAAGAATTTTTAAAATCGGTGGTGCGCAAGCCATTGCGGCTTTGGCCTTTGGTACTCCAACGATCCCTAAAGTGGATAAAATTACCGGACCTGGTAATATTTTTGTCACCTTAGCTAAAAAAGCCGTTTATGGGCATTGCGATATTGATATGCTGGCCGGGCCAAGCGAGATTTTAATTGTAGCTGATAACACAGCCAATCCATGCTATGTAGCTGCAGATATGTTAAGTCAGGCTGAGCATGATGTCCTAGCGACAAGTATTGTGATAACAGATAGTCCGGAATTGGCGAAAAAAGTCGAAGCCGAAGTCAATAAACAGTTGGCCAAGCTACCTCGACGGGAAATCGCAGCTGCAGCTCTTGAGAAAAACGGACTGATTATTGTTGCCAATGATATCATGCAAGCCATGGAATTAGCGAATTTATCAGCGCCCGAGCATTTAGAAATTCTTACAGCTGAGCCAATGGCGATGTTGCCATATGTAAGGCACGCTGGCGCGGTATTTTTGGGGCCATACTCCCCAGAGCCGCTGGGGGATTATTTTGCCGGCCCGAATCATGTTTTGCCGACAGGGGGAACGGCCCGCTTCTACTCAGTGCTCAATGTCGAGACTTTTATGAAAAAGACCAGTATTATTGCGTATACCCAACAGGCGCTAGCCCAAGTGAGTAAAGATATTATTCGTTTAGCTGAAGCCGAAGGCTTAGATGCGCATGCCAATGCAATAAGAATGAGGGGATAATATGTGGAAATATCGAACAGGACTTGAGAGTCTCCCAACCTATTCTGTTGAAGAAAAAGAATGGGATGTAAAGCTGGATGCTAATGAAAGCCCGGTTAACTTGCCGCCGTTAGTTCAAGAGCGGGTGATCAACCGGCTTTCATTCTTGCCATTTAACCGCTATCCCGAAATGGGGATGCTTGGTCTTAGAGAGCAAATTGCCCAGAGTTTTAATATAGCGATTGATTGCGTTACGATCGGCAGCGGTTCCAGCGAAATACTACTTGCTTTGTGCCATGCATTTGGCGGAAAAGATAATTGTATTGTTTATCCGACTCCGTCCTTCTCCATGTACGGCATTTATATTAAAATGGCCGATAGCACCCCGATACCCGTTCCGCTTAATGCAGACTATTCGGTTGATCGCGATAAAATCGTTAAAGCGGCCCAAGAGTTCAAGGCCAGTATTGTTATGTTGTGTAATCCTAACAATCCAACAGGGAATGTAATGTCGCTTGTTGATGTCGAGTATATTC
>JAQWAQ010000133.1 GCA_028707635.1 Negativicutes bacterium | reverse complement strand
TATCATCGCCCATTACACCCAGCGTGCCAACAACCGCAACTGCAATGAGGGCTAATATCAAACCATATTCAACCATGCCTTGTCCCTTTTCGTTCCGAAGTGAGGCTTTGAAGTTTTCATACCAGAGCATCATTTTTACTGTCTTTTTCATGAATAAACCTCCCTGTATTATTAATTTTGGGGTTTGGTCTTGTGGATTTCTTTTGTTATCTCATTCTACCAAAACCGCCAATGTTTTCCATCGACCCACAGTCTTATCTCCTTAGGTGTACAGTCTCAACTGCACTGTGGGTGGATGGTCATAACAAGACAAGGAAGTTAGTCCTACCGAAGCGGCACCTTGATCATCACCTTAGTGCCTTTTCCCTTGGCTGACTTAATGCTTAACTCACCATGCAGAAGATTCATCCGTTCACGCATGCCCAATAAGCCAAAACTTTCGCTGCCAGAAGTTTCGACATGATCAAAACCCTGTCCATCGTCTTCAACAGATGCCAGGATAAAGGCCGGCATAAACTCAATAGCAACCCAGATTGATGTAGCTGCCGCGTGTTTCTCAACATTATTGAGGGCTTCCTGAATAATCCTGAACAAGCCGATTTCAACATAGGAATCCAGGCGTTTTTCTTCACCCAGCACCCTGATGTTAGTATCAATTGCGGTTCGTTCTTTCATTGTGTCTAAAAACCGTTTGACAGTGGGCACCAGACCCAGATCATCCAGGGTCATGGGTCGCAGATCAAAAATGATTTTGCGCGTCTCTTTGAGACAGGATCGCACCTGCTCCCGTAAATCGCCCAGCTCATTCTTACACCGCTCAACATCAATATCAACAAGCCGCTCACACACTTCAGCCCGAAAAACAACATTAGCCATGGCCTGGGCCGGCCCATCGTGAATTTCCCGCGCCACCCGCCGCCGTTCTTCTTCCTGAGCTTTAATGATCTTGGCCCCGAAAATCTGGCTCTGCTGGAGTGATTCGATCTTAGTCACAACGCCGCCCATCTCATTACCCAGATAGCCTAATACCGCTCCCACCTGCGCAACAAGATTCTCAGCCTTTTCCACGGTCTCCTTCAACGTCTTTAGCCTTATCTCAAGCTCATCACGCTGCCGCCGAAGATTCTGTTCCTGCTCACGGGCAACGGCCAACTCGACCTGCAGCATCTTGGCCTCATCATAAGCTGTCTTGATATCTTCTTCTGTATAGACCTTGAAATTACGGCTAACCTCCATTAATCGCAGCCGAGCCCGCCGTTCACGCTTTTCTAATTCGTCAACACTGAAAATGATGTTAACCGTCTGTTGCTTAATACGCTCAACATCTTTTTTTACACTTTCCATTTCGTTGCGAGCCGCTTCATAGATGTCAAAGATCTGACTTTTACTTGTCTCTATGACCGTCAGGGTATTTTTTACAATTTTATCAAGCTCTTTAATATCTATCATAATTTTCCCATACTATTCCTTTGTTTTGTAAACTATATTGGTATGCTTATTCGCTTAACAGCGCTGTTATCCTCTGGTAAAAAACTGGTTACCCCTAAATTAAGACACGCAACCGGTTAGACTTCGATATTTACGATTTTCCGAATTAGAACAATTCCCAATAATTGGCTTACCACCCCGGCGACCAGCATCAATCGCCCCATTGGGTGGACGAACAATACCTTTATATATTCAGGATTAATTATGTAGATCATTAACCCAACAAAAATTGGCAGCAAGCTAATAATCAGCCCCGAAATACGCCCCTGGGCCGTCAGCGTCCTGATCTTCCCCTTCATCTTAACCCGTTCGCGAATTGTCCCAGCAATATTATCCAAAATCTCGGCCAAATTGCCGCCGACTTGGCGCTGAATAAGCACTGCCGTTATAACCAGATCAAGATCGTCGCTATCTACTCGCTTAGCAAGATTGTTCATAGCGTCCTCGGTGGATACCCCAAGATTCATCTCTTTCAACACCCGCGCGAATTCCTCGGCGATGGGTCGGGGCATTTCCCGTGACACCATTTCGATGGCCTGCATAAAGCTGTAGCCTGTACGCAGTGAATTAGCGATAAGCACCAGCGAATCACCCAGCTGGCCGTTAAAGGCGGCTGTTCGACGGGCTATTTTTGTCTTGAGAAACAGCACTGGAAGAGAAAACCCTAGAACGGCCCCCAAAACAGCCAAGATAAGCTTGCCAGTTAACAGCATAAATAGTCCAGCTGCCAATACCGCCACCCCGGTGCATACAACAAGAAACTCCGAACCCCTTATCGGCAGTCCGGCTTGTATGAGACGATGTTCAAACCACCGGGTTACCTGCGGTGACTCAACATATGTACCAATGACTTGTATCAGCCTAAAACCTCCGCGGCGGTTTTCAGTGACTGGATTTTCAGACGGGGCAGACAATGCAGGCTGACGAATATACCGGTCCAGCCGCCGGTCTACTGCCTGCTTATCGGCTGTAATGATATTGTAGGTTACTACTATTAGAGCAATCATCACAACAAACACCAGCACGGAAATGATGATCAGCATTGTAATGCCTCCGTTTAGCCAAATAGGCGTTTCAACTTACCAACAACACCCAACGGCTGCTGTTTCTTTTTCCATTCCCCTGACGTTACTGTCTTGGCCAGGCTGAATACAGCCTGCGAAACGTCAGTATCAGGACTAGACACCACGAACGGTATGCCGCGATTGACTGAGCCAACCACCGTTTTACCATCACTTGGCAGGGTGGCCGTAAAAGTACAATGCAAACTTTCCTCGGCTTCGGTCGGCTCCATACCACCCACGGAATCGGCCCGGTTTAAAACTACCTTAACTTTGTCTGATTGATAATTTAATGATTCCATAATTTCCAGACATAATTTAACATTCTTGATTGTTGGCAAATCCATTGATGATATGACCAGTATCTGATCAGACGCATCAAGAATGGCCAGCATGGCATCATTAAACATTGGCGCAGTATCAACAATAACATAATCAAACATTGTCCGCATGGTCTTAAGGATGGCGGCCAAATGGCTGCCGGAAATTGTGTCGGCCTGTTCGGGTCGAAAGGGGGCCGGCAAAACCGCAACATTGTCATTGTAGGGTGTCAGATAGCTTGCGATCAGCGCCGGATCAAGATTGTCAATATCCCGAACAAGATCAGCAATCGTTGCCTGGGGCAGCAGATTGAGAAAGAGTGATACATCACCAAACTGAAGGTCGGCATCCACGATCCCAACCTTAACACCCGCCTGGTCGGCCAACGCCACAGCGAGATTAGTGGCAATTGTCGTCTTACCGATGCCTCCTTTGGTACTGAAAACAGTGATTATTTTGCCCTGCATAGGAGGTTTTGGCAATACAGATACCTTGCGGCGTTTTTGTTCATTGGCATAAACTTGCTTTATTGCCTGCACAAGCTCATCCCCTGTAAACGGTTTAACCAAATAGTTTTTGGCACCAGCAAGCATAGCCCGCCGTAAATATTCCTGCTCGCCTTGCACACTCATAATAATTATGGCTGAACCTGGCAACTCGGCTGATATAAGCTCGGTTGCTGTGATACCGTCCATACCGGGCATATTGATGTCCATAAGAATAATATCTGGTCGAACGCTTTTTGCCTTTTCAATCGCTTCTTCTGCCGTAGCAGCTTCAGCAATCGCGGTTATTTCCGGGTGAAATTCCATCAGCTTGCCGATATTTTCGCGCGTGGCCTCAATATCGTCAGCGATGAGAACCTTGATTTTCTCTGCCATCATTTGTCCCTCCCCACGGATTTTCTTGAGAAAAATCCTTCATTTCCTGCGTAGCCTGCGGTGTGTATTCCGCTGGGTCAATAATGGTGGGCGTAATGAGAATGATGAGTTCAGTCTCACTTTTACTAAAAGAAGTACTCTTGAATAAACTGCCGATAACAGGCAAATCGCCTAACAGCGGAACTTTTATAATGTCCTTGCTTGTTTGACTCGAAATTAAGCCTCCAATCGCCATCGTTTGTCCAGATAATAAAGCGATTGATGTTTCGGCTTGACTTGTCTTGAGAGGGGGGATTTCCATATCTGCCCCCAATTTTATACTTTTAGTCGAATTCCAATCAAGTGAACTGACCTCGGCCTTAACCTTGCTGCTAATCAGCCCTTCGGTGCTTACCATTGGGGCGATTTCAAGACGAATACCATAATCCTTCCATTGGATAGCGATTTGATTATCTTGGACACTAACCGGGACTGGAATTTGCCCGCCCACCAAGATATTCGCCTTATCGCCACTAAGCGTAATCATGTTTGGCTGCGACAAGAGCTTTGCCGACCCATTTTTGAAAAGGGCCGATAATTCCGCATTAATCGCCGAGTAAGTACCTAAATTCCCGAAGGCCTGTGGCGCAATGCTATTGCTTACGCTCTGGCCAAAATGAAAAACGCCGGGATTATCAGGCGAAGAACCCCATTTAATCCCTAAATTTTTCTCTTTACTCCGGTCTATTTCAATGATTTTCGCTTCAATTTTAATTTGCACCGGCCGAGTAAGTTCTAACAAGTTCACAACCTTTTCGCCATAAGCTCCAGCAACGGCCTCGGCCCGGATTTTTTGCGACTGGTCACGAACCTGACCCTCAAGAATGATCGTCTTTCCCACTTTACTGACCGAAATAGCATCATAGCCTAGAATGGCTTTGATTTCATTAGCCATTAGTGCATCATTGGCTGCAACCTCAACCAAATAACTTGATCGGCCAATCGATGACCATACATGCAACGTCGTCGCACCGGGGTGCTTCCCGACAAGCAGTACTTCCGAACCTGATACTACCAGCACATCAGCCACATCCGGGTTGGCAATCGCCACCCGTTCAACACCGGAAAAATAAAGTACCCGCGACTGATTGACGGCAACAGACAAGCTTTCGGCGGCCAGTGCTGCCGGACTGCTAAATATAATGAATACCATCAGCATAATCGCTGCGAAGTAAGTACGTATGCAGTACATAATGGCTCCCTTCCCTCCTTGTGTTATGGCGAATTAGTTCAGCGGTACGCTCTCGGTCTTAGTGCCCCTGATGACCTTGATTCCCTTGCCGTCCGAAGTCGGCGCAGCTCCCGCCGGGTCGGTTATATAAATAGGCTGGTAGGGTGGTGGGTTGTCAACTCTAGGCGGAGACTGTCTGTTGTGATTGACAGGTGATACCTGCAAGCCAACAAGATCCTTGGGGGTAATTGTGTTTGTTATTTCAAATCCGCGAAGCGGCAAATACGGGCGAAGCGCTAAATTAATTTTGCCTTTTTCATGAGCCAGCGTCAGCCTAGATGCTTCATCCGGCGACACTGCCAGCGTTACGGTTGCTGTCTTAATCGCTTCCTTGACACCTTCCTTTTGGGCCGTGGCTGTCACACCGTTTTCAGCATCACGGTTAGCCGCCAGAACAAGGATATTCTGCAACATAATGTGACTGACATTGTCACCAACCAGCGCTTGTTCAAAAGTGACGATAACATCAACGTAATCACCGGGTTTAATAAAACCAGCCACTCCAGTCACCTCGTTAACCGGGACTGTCAAAGCCCGCTTATCTCGCGGAATAATTCCGGTGAAACCAACAGTCCGACCCTCTCGCACCAAGCGGCGCTCAATAATTTGCTCACCTGACACAACCTTCTCTCGAACAATGACTCCGATGACACTGTCTAAATTCTGGATTGCCCCAGGCTGTATATATTCCGCCGGCATTTTAGTGATTTCCACCATTTCCGGGGTAATCTTTGTCTTAGGGGCTATTTCAGCCTTGGCTACAACAACAGGTATACCCTCTGTGGCGCGGCTCCTGTCGCCGGCTTTTTGCAAATAGTTATAGACAAGTAATGCGGCCAGCAGACTGAAAACCAGGGCAATGGCCAGCAATCCTTTATTTGAAAGCTTTAGCACGTTCCACCCTCCCACCATTCATCTCTATATTACCATTGTACCTAAATAACCCAACTGTTTCATCCGACTACCACCTTAATCCATGGCTTACGAAGTCGGGTCTTTCTGGGACTACTGCCTCAACGCCGTCCAGCGTGCTTTTGTTTATCCACGGTTGCAAGTTCTATAATGTGGTAACGCATAAAGTGAGATCTGATTCAGATGGAGGTTTTAACTCCACCTTAATCCTCGTCGAACCGTATACCAGAGCCTTAGGCGCTCGCCTATACCCGCAAGAGTATAACTCCCTCTTGTAAAAAAAGGGAGTCTTGGATCGGCTTGGTCATCGGATAAGTTGAACTCGCTCATCAGTCATAGTTGATTACATTATACCAATGGTAAATACTCGTTCCGCTTTTGTATACAATATACTTATAATAATTTAGGTTGAATGCTAATTGTGACTGTTATATTATTATTCTATGTCAACTTTTCAAAGTTATGTCTATCCTCATAGCGGGATATTTCATATACATTAAAATCTAGAGGTGAATCAGAAATGCACTTGTCAACTAAAATTTTAATTGGTTTAGCTCTTGGCGTGCTTGTCGGGTTATTGGGAGGACCCGATATTCTCCCGTTCGCCAAAGACTGGATCGCCCCTTTCGGTACATTATTCATTAATATGATTAAGATGATTATTGTACCAGTAGTTCTAGCCTCACTCATTGTTGGAGCCTCCAGTATC
>JAQWAQ010000132.1 GCA_028707635.1 Negativicutes bacterium | reverse complement strand
GTAATGAAATTAAGCAAAAAATTGATTCTTCTTGGAATCATTCCAACTATTATTTTCACATTGATTAGTTTTTTCTATCTTATTCCTGAAACTAAGAAAAGTATATATGCGGAGAAAGATATCCAAATAAGAACAAATGTAGATGGTGCTTACTCGATTGTTTCCTATTATTACTCTCTCTCACAAACTGGTGCTTTAACTGATCAGGAGGCTCAGGCACAGGCCAAAGAGATAACAAGCAAGATGCGTTATGGGGAGGGCGGGTATTATTGGATTGACGATATAAACTATATTAATTTAATGCATGCGGTTAATCCTAAAATTGTCGGGACAAACAGGGCTGCGGAGAGAGATAAACGTGATGTGCTTTTTATTAAGAGATTTATAGACGGCGCTGTTCAAAATAAATCAGAAGGCTTTTATAGCAATTTTTGGTTTCCTAAACCGAACGAAACTGATGCTTCAGAAAAAAGAGGTTATTCTAAACATTTTGAACCATGGGGCTGGATTGTTAGTACCGGTATTTATATTGATGATGTTGACACAATCGTCCAAAAGCAAATTACAGCAATTATCGTAATAAATACTACTCTCATGCTAGTAACATTTATGTTCACTTATTGGTTTTCTAGGAAAAAGATAGTTCAGCCTTTGGAAAACGTCATATCTAAACTTGGTGAAATGGCGAACAGCGGTGGAGATTTAACCCAAAAAATTATTATAGATAGCAATGATGAGTTAGGACAGTTAGCATCAGTTGTAAATTCCTTGCTTAATAGTATGCGGCAGCTTATCAGACAAATATCCCAGACTTCCGAGCAGGTCGCTGCTGCAGCTGAAGAGCTTACTGCAAACGCAGAACAGTCCGCTAAGGCGACTACCCAGGTAGCAGAGATAATTACTGAGGTGGCGGCAGGAGCAGAAAAACAGGTAAATGCTGTTGATGCAACTGTCGCGGTTGTTGAGCAAGTATCAGCAGGCGTTCAGCAAGTAGCTGCGAGTGCAAATGCTGTGTCAGGCAAAGCGGAAATGACAGCTGCCGCAGCTAACGAAGGGGATAAGGCGCTGAATGCTGCTATGAGTCAAATGGATAGCATTGAGAGGACTGTTTCTGGTTCAGCGCAAGTGGTTATGAAGCTTGGCGAGCGTTCAAAAGAAATTGGACAAATTGTCGATACTATTTCAGGAATAGCCGGGCAAACCAACCTGTTGGCACTTAATGCGGCCATCGAGGCCGCTCGTGCAGGTGAGCATGGCAGGGGTTTCGCGGTAGTTGCAGAAGAAGTTCGTAAGCTTGCTGAGCAGTCACAGGAAGCCGCTAAGCAAATAGCAACCCTAATTTCAGAAATTCAAGCCGAGACTGACAACGCCGTTGTTGCCATGAGTGACGGTACTCGTGAGGTTAAGGCTGGGGCCGATGTGGTCAACGATGCAGGAAAGGCATTCAAGGAAATTGTCTTACTCATTGGCGAGGTTTCGTCCCAAGTCAGAGAAATATCGGCTGCAATTCAGCAGATGGCCTCTGGAAGTCAGCAAATCGTGTCATCAGTACGTGATATCGACCGAATAAGCAAGGACGCTGCTGGACAAACGCAGACTGTTTCAGCTGCTACAGAGGAGCAAGCTGCTTCAATGGAGGAAATAGCAGCATCTAGCCAAGAGCTCGCACGAATGGCCGAAGAACTGCAAGGCACTATCAAGAAGTTTAGGGTCTAGTGAGGTGAAGACCGCTATTGTCTTTTGATGGACGAATAGCGGTCTTCTGTATATTTAAAAAAGCAATTTTTCTTCTTTAAAATATTCTTCAGCGTTCGTAAGCCATAAGCGGGCAGCATGTGACATATAGTGTCCCTTGCGCCAGATGATCGACATTTTGTGAAAAATAGTTGGTTTTAGTAAGGGTATAGCAATAGTACGGCTGGCGTCTAGTCTCTCACACGTCTTGCTTGGCAGCAGGGCAATTCCGAGATTTGCAGCTACCATCTGGATCATCAACTCTAGCTGCGAGGTTTCAAAAACGATTTTGGGCTGAAAGCCAGCTAGCTTACAGTTGTTTACTATTTCTTCATGAAGGCTAAAATCTTTCGTGTATAGTACAAATGATTCAGTCGTCAGAGAAGCCAGGTTAACTGACGGCAATTTACTTATGTCGTGCTGGGGATGAGTCACGACACAGAGAGGATCATTTGATAGAGTCATAGTCTCAAACATATCATTGTTCGGTAAGTTGCATATTACTCCAAGATCAAGCGTCCCGTCTTGAATGCCTATTACTACTTTTTTAGATCCATACTCATAGAGTTCAATCTCAACTTGGGGATGTTTTTTTCTAAAGTTGGCCAGCAGTTGAGCAAAGATACTAACGCCAGTAATAGGCGGCAATCCAATGGTGATTTTCCCCTTTTCTAATTTTAACTCGTTTTCAAAATCGGTCTTAAGATTGCGAAACATTGAAACAATCTGCTGGGATTGACTTAGAAAAATCAATCCTGCATCAGTTAGATGGACATATTTTGAATTTCGATTGAATAGCACCGTTCCAAGTTCGGCTTCCAAATCCTTAATCGTTTTACTGATAGCGGATTGAGATACGCAGCAAATCTCGGCGGCTTTAGTGAAGCTTTTGTGGCGAGCGACTTCGATAAAATATTTCAAGTGATGAAGATCCATGTGTCACCTCCTAAATCTATTGTACTATATAAAAAAATCATGACAATCATATTAACTATATATTTTACTAATTGGTAGTTTTAGGATAGAATCAAGTTAGCAACAAAAAGGCGAGGCTGACACAATGCTTGTTGAAAATAAGTTTAAGTCAGCTTGCTCTACAAATGGTAGGAGGGTGATTGTATTGCTACAATTTGCAGCCAATTTGACAATGTTGTTTACGGAAGTTCCATTTATGGATCGGTTTTCACTAGCCCAAAAGGAAGGGTTCAGATTTGTTGAGTATCTTTTTCCTTATGAGTATGAATTGGACAGATTAAAGGAAGAATTATCCCAAAATGGGCTTAAGCAAATACTCTTTAATCTTCCGTCAGGCAATTGGGCCGCAGGAGATCGGGGGATAGCGGCCGATCCAGCGAGGATCGAAGAATTTCGCGCCGGCGTTTCAGTCGGGATTGAATATGCGCTAGGGTTAGGGGTTAATCAGGTAAACTGCCTGGCCGGAAAGACAGTATCTGGCTTTAGTTACGAAGAACAATGGTCTACATTAGTGGAAAACGTGCGTTATGCAGCTAAAGCGTTAGATGACAAAAAGTTAAATTTGGTTATAGAGCCAATCAATCACTTCGACATCCCGGGTTTTTTTCTCAATAAAACCGAGCAGGTTGTTAAGTTAATTGATGAGGTTGCTATGCCTAACGTCTTCGTTCAGTACGATGTTTATCATGCGCAACGCGAAGAAGGCGAATTAACAAATACTCTGCGAAAGCACATCAACAAAATTGCTCACATTCAGATAGCCGACAACCCAGGAAGGCATCAGCCAGGCACGGGAGAAATCAACTATCCGCATATTTTCGATACGCTAGAGAGGTTAGGCTACCAGGGGTATGTCGGATTGGAATACATACCGCAGCCTGGCAGTACGGAATCTCTAAAATGGATAAAGGAATTTGGGTACACACTTTAACTAAATCATTATGTAAAAAGAGGAGTGAACATTATGAAAGTCGGTTTTATCGGTCTCGGGATAATGGGTAAGCCTATGAGCAAAAATTTATTAAAAGCCGGTTATGAGCTTGTAGTATATAACAGAAGCAAGGCGGCAGTGGAAGATCTTGTTGCTGCCGGGGCAGTAGCCGCAACATCGCCTAAAGAAGTCGCTGCCCAAGTTGATCTGGTTATTACAATGCTGCCGAATTCGCCGCAGGTAAAAGAAGTAATATTGGGCGATAATGGTGTAATAGAAGGTATAAAGCCCGGCACAATTGTAGTCGACAATAGTTCCATCGCGCCGCTTGTCAGTCGTGAAATTGCTGACGCGCTGGCTCTGAAAGGCATTGACATGCTTGATGCCCCAGTAAGCGGGGGCGAACCAAAAGCAATTGACGGTACGCTCTCAATAATGGTGGGCGGCAAAAAGGAAGTATTTGATAAATGCTACCCGGTATTAAAGGCCATGGCTGGATCAGTTGTGTTAACAGGAGATATTGGAGCAGGCAACGTGACGAAACTTGCTAATCAAATCATTGTTGCTCTTAATATAGCGGCAATGTCAGAAGCGCTGGTATTGGCGACCAAAGCTGGCGTTGAACCTGACAAGGTGTACCAGGCTATTCGTGGTGGTTTGGCTGGCAGTACAGTGCTTGATGCTAAGGCGCCACTTGTGATGGACCGGAAGTTTGACCCTGGATTCAGGATTAACCTTCATATTAAGGATTTGGCTAATGTTTTAGATACATCACATGAGATGGGCGTGCCACTTCCGCTTACCGCTGCTGTTATGGAAATGATGCAGGCGTTAAAAGTTGATGGCCTGGGTGAACGTGATCATGGCAGTTTGATTCAGTATTATGAAAAGCTTGCAAAGGTTGAAGTATCTCGGTAAAAATAGTGATAGCAAGAAAAACTTTACATTGCGAAAACTGTGTATTATGATGAAAATATAGAGAAAAAGCAAAATGATGCACGACTATACTAGTAGAATAGGGGTGATCATCATAAAAGCAAAAGAAATTATGGTTGAAGAAGTTATCACTGTTCACAAAAACGACACTATTGCGGAAATTGCTAAAATTTTGGTAGATAAGGCGATTTCCGGTGTGCCTGTAGTTGATGATGAAGGAAATCTAGTCGGTATTGTAAGCGAAGGGGATTTATTACACAAGAAAACAACTCCACGAATCCCCAATTATGTTAATGTTTTAGGGGCGATTATTTACTACAACGGTGTAGAACAATACAACGCGGATTTTAAAAAACTTATGGCAGAGCAAGCTGGCAGCATTATGACTGAAAAAGTTATATCTATTTCCGAGGAAATGGAAATTGATGAAATCGCTCAACTAATGTTGAAACATAATATTAAGCGGGTGCCAGTCGTTAAAAATAATAAAATCATTGGCATTATCAGCCGGAGAGACTTAATTAAGTTGCTTATTCCCTAAGCTGAAATACCTTTTTGAGAAATATATGAGGATTCCTAAAGGGTCATCCTAAAAGCTAGAGGCTTTAGGACGACCCTTTGTGATGTTCGGTTGGTTCCTGTAAAAATGTAGGAATATTTGCTGTATTATGTATTTTATACAGGAAATTATTAAACTTTTGTCGAAAGTTGGAGCGTGTAAATGATAAAGGGGGGAGAGCTATGAAACCCCATAAACGACCCATTGACTGTTTGGTTGAACAATTCCAGGCGGTAGGGGCGGGCATCTATGATAAGATAGGGAAAGACAAGTGTATTGAGAATATGCCTTATGAATTCAATCAACTTTTCGAAATTTTAGTTAGAATGAGCCAAGAAATCGAAACCACAGTCGCTCTTCTTAAAGAAAATGAAGCTAAACTAAGCGTAAAGGCAATAGAAATTCAGGAATTTAATGCGCAATTGACAAAAGAAATTGCCGAGCGAAAGGCGGCCCAGAAGGCACTTGAACAATTAAACGCTGAGCTGGAAGATAAGGTGCTACTGCGAACGAGTCAGTTGCAAGCAATAAACGCGGCACTCCAAAAAGAGATTACTGAACGTAAGGAAACCCAGGAAATTCTTGAAAGACTATCCATCACTGATGCCTTAACTGGGCTTAATAATCACGGGTATATCATGTCAGCTCTCGAACGAGCAATAGCAGAAGCGAATAGATATAATACTCCGTTATCGATAGGTATGTTTGATCTCGACAAATTCAAAAAGGTAAATGATAATTATGGGCATGTTGAAGGGGATCGAGTCCTTCGCGATGTAGCGGGATGCTTACAAGAGAACATTAGGAGTACGGATATTATAGGGCGCTATGGCGGAGAGGAATTTTTATTGATATTTTCCCATACTAATATTGAACAGGCTTATGATCTGGCGGAAAGACTTCGTATTCGGGTAAGTGAATTGCTTATCGGTAATAGGGAAATTAAAGTTACGATAAGTGGCGGTCTTGCGGAATATAAAGGTGAGAGTCTAACTGATTTTATGCGTCAAGCGGATCAAAACTTGTATTTTGCAAAGGAATCTGGCCGAGACAGAATTGTTATTGACAGGCCAAGTAATGTTTAAATTGGAAAGCACTAGGATCCGCAAGTAAAGCTGGTCCTAGTGCTTTTTTTATAGGTTATTAATGCCTACATAGCTTTTTTGCTTTATGCCCATGCTATGTTTACGACATAGTGTGGGAGGAGTGAATCTATGATGAAAATGAAAAGCAGGTTTCATGCGTCGGTGGAAGGGGTAACACTTGGCGATCAGCTTATCGCGGCTACACCAGATGGCACACGCTTTGGCATTTATGTGGGGGCGTGTTGCGTTATTTCGGTAAAGTCCGGAATTGTCTCGTCGGAAACTCTCGAGGAGTTTTCTTCCGGCCTTTCCCTGCAGATTTATTTGCAAAAATCGGATTTTGCTGCCGCTGAAATCGTACGGCGGGCAAAAAGTCAAATAGGCGCCTTGATAGAGCCCTGGGATGATGAATATTTTTGCGCGTGGTGTCGACGGGGCGTGTTACGGCTAATATAGATAATATTGCTGTCGCAGGAGATAGCAGATTG
>JAQWAQ010000131.1 GCA_028707635.1 Negativicutes bacterium | reverse complement strand
CCTGTCACGGCGGAGGTCGAGGGTTCGAGTCCCTTCCGGGTCGCCAATTGCCTCGGTAGCTCAGTCGGTAGAGCAGAGGACTGAAAATCCTCGTGTCGGCAGTTCGATTCTGCCCTGAGGCACCATTTTGCTGGTGTAGCTCAATTGGTAGAGCAGCTGACTTGTAATCAGCAGGTTGGGGGTTCAATTCCTCTCGCCAGCTCCATATGCGGGTGTAGCTCAATGGTAGAGCCCTAGCCTTCCAAGCTAGTCACGTGGGTTCGATTCCCATCACCCGCTCCACAGAAATCACATCATGCTTAACGCATGGTATGATTTTTTTTGCTTAGAGGATATTTTCCAGCATAATAATCATACTAAAAACTGAAAGGAGTGTTGGTGATGCTGGAGAATAGAGCGTTAGAGATTATTAGTTCCGCAAGATTTGTTGAAGTCACTTTTAATGGGCAACCGGTATGGATTGAATCAGTGAATAGGAATACAGAGTTAGCGACAGTCATGCCTTGCGGTACTGATGAGAAAATTGATGTGCCACTGGCACAATTAGTCGAAGAGAATTATCAATAACAAGCCGAACTACAAGGACAGTCCTAATAATGGGCCTGTCTTTTTCTGTTTGAACGTGCAATTGGCAACAATATGGTATAATACAAGGATACTATATAGAGCTTAGAAGGGAATATTCGCTATGCTGACAGACTCAATCATTAAATCAGAAGCCGCCTTAGGATCGTCTTACACAAAGGGATGCCAGTACCATCATGATGGGCATGTACGAGAAGTAGACTTTTCCTTTGAGGACAAAGCTTTTCACGCCCGTGTACGAGGACGGGAGTTATATACTGTTAATATAAGGCTTGATTCAAAAGATAAAATAAAAAGATATGATTGTGATTGCCCGGCCTTTTATGGCTATAATGGCGCTTGCAAACATATTATTGCTGTCTTAAAGACGATTCAAAAGGACTGGGCAACTTATTTTGAGCCGGGGGTTCTACCATTGAGTCCAGCTACGCAAAAGCTCCTGAATTTCTTTAGTAATCGTACTGGTAGCGTGAATAAAACGATGAATGCAAGGCCAGTTAAACTAGTGCCGCGATTCTGTCTTGATGCTTCACTTAAGCGGAAAACAATTTGGGTCGATTTTGTTATTGGTACGGATCGGATGTATGTTCTAAGGAATATTCCGCAATTTTTAACTGCTATAGATCATAATAATGAAATTGTCTATGGAAAGAATTTCATCTTAAAACCGCAGGAAATGGAATTTGATGAATTAGGGCAGAAACTCCTCGATGTTCTTAACCATGCATTTATTGAAGAAAAACAACGAGAGGAATGGAGCTACTACGCATCTTCCGGGTCGGTATTTACTGTGCCCCGGCAGTTTAGACTCACTGACGCTAGCATGATGCGTTTCTTTGACATAATGGGTGAACAGCCTTTTGCTGCATGGATAAATTCTCACGAAATTCCTAGTGTGATGATTAGAAAAGGCCGTCCACCTATTAAACTTGTTATTAACACGATTGAAGGCGGTCTAAAACTCGATATTGATGTGGCTGGAGATGTCTTGTATGGACTGGATTTTGATTGTCGTTATTTATATTACAATAAAGCAATTTATCAAGTTGACAAGGAATTCTCTACGTATATAAAACCGTTACTAAAGTGTTTTAACGCTAGTAGCAAGGCTGAAATATATATCCCAACTGCAGCAGTTTCTGATTTTCATTCATCGATGCTGCCTGCTTTAGAAAAAATTGCACCAGTCGAAGTGGATGCTGCCATTTATGATCGTTTTTATAAACAGCCACTAGAAAAATCCGTTTATTTAGACAGAGATGGTGCTGGAATGAGTGCGCGAGTGGAATTCCGGTATGGCGAATTTACTATAAATCCTGGCGGCGCCTCGGCACCGGGGCAACTTGAAATTAACGGTAAATGGCTGCTGCGATCCTCTGTTGAAGAAAATAAACTTTTAGATCTTTTTCTTGGGCATGGCTTTACCTGGTCAGATGGAAAACTCGTACAGAATGAGGAAGAGGCAACTTATTATTTTTTGCAGGAGACTTTACCTGAACTACGGGATCATGCTGAGGTATTTTATTCGGATGATTTCAAAAATATAAAAATTCGCCAGACAGGGAGTATTGCAGCCGGCGTTCGTTTGAATGCAGACACAAACTTGTTAGAGCTTTCACTGCACTATGAAAACATGAACCCAGAGGAACTTCTAGAACTATTGGCGGCCTACAAACTTAAGAAGCGGTATCATAGATTGCCAGAAGGCGGCTTTATATCCCTAGATTCTCCTGACTTGGAAGCAGTAGCTGGACTTGTAACAGATCTTGGATTACGGCAGTCTGATATTGAGAAGAATGTAATAGAATTGCCCACTTATCGCGCTTTATATTTAGACAGCCTCGCTAGGGAAATCGATGACTTTCAGATGGAACGCAGCAGCGCCTTTAAAAAAATGGTTCAGGATATCCGTGAACCAGCTGATATAGACTTTAAGATCCCAGCTGGGATTCATGGTAAACTGCGGGGGTATCAAAAGACGGGGTTTAAGTGGTTAAAGTCATTAGCCAGCTATGGTCTCGGCGGTATTTTAGCCGATGATATGGGGCTAGGGAAAACCCTCCAGGTCATTACTTTTGTTTTGTCGGAAAAAAATGAGAAATCAAAGCCTTCCTTGGTTATTGCGCCAACATCGTTAATTTACAATTGGCAGGATGAGGTTTTAAAGTTTGCCCCCAGCCTTAAGATACTTGTTATTTCAGGATCCCAGGAAGAGCGACAGGAAAAGTTTAAAGACATAGGACAGGCTGATTTTGTGGTTACTTCTTATGGCCTTGTCAAACGCGATATTGATTTTTACAAGACTGTAGGCTTTCAGTATTGTTTTTTAGATGAAGCACAAAATGTAAAAAACCCTAACACGCTTAATGCTAAGGCGGTAAAAAAAATCAAGGCAAATAGTTATTTTGCTCTCACCGGAACGCCTATTGAAAATACTCTAACCGAGCTATGGTCAATTTTTGACTTTATTATGCCAGGCTATCTAAGATCTCATAAATCCTTTGTCAGTCGATTTGAAGCCCCTATCGTGAAAGATGGTGACGATAAAGCACTGCATGAATTAGGTCGTCATATTAAGCCGTTCATTTTGCGACGCATGAAAAAGACGGTACTCAAGGAATTGCCCGAGAAGGTCGAAACCAAGATGAGTGGTGAAATGACCGAGGAACAAACAAAAGCATACGCTGCTTGGCTCATCAAGGCCCGTACTGAATTTGAGAATGAGGTACAAGCAAACGGTATGGGGCAGAGCCATATAAAAATATTGTCGCTGCTTACTAGACTTCGTCAAATTTGCTGTCATCCGGCCCTTTTTATTGATAACTATACTGGCGGCAGCGGTAAATTGGATATGTTGCGAGAGATATTGGAAGAGGCCGTGAGCGGCGGACATCGAGTGTTGCTGTTTTCACAGTTTACAGGTATGTTAAATTTAATTAAGCAGGATTTAGATTCTCTTGGAATGTCATATTATTATTTAGACGGTTCGACGAAGGCTGAAGAGCGTATGAGGCTTGTGCAGGCTTTTAATGCTGGAGAAAAGGATGTTTTTCTGATCTCGCTCAAGGCAGGTGGAACGGGGTTAAACCTCACAGGGGCCGATGTTGTAATTCACTTTGACCCTTGGTGGAATCCGGCAGTAGAAGATCAGGCTACTGATAGGGCCTATCGGATTGGTCAAAAGAATTCTGTTCAGGTGTATAAACTGTTGGCTAAAAACACGATTGAGGAAAAGATTTATGAGCTGCAGCAACGTAAGAAAGAGATGATCGATGCGTTGATTAAACCTGGCGAAAATTTCTTGAGCAAGATGAGTGAAGAAGAGGTTAGAATGCTATTTTCTGATTAGGTGCTAGCCCCTTCTATTTCATATCAAGATTAAGTTGGTCGCTGAGTTTTGGTATTGCTTGTTTTACTACTTCATAACAGGCGGTATCAAGTGGTACAGCAGCATCGCGGAAAACGGATCGTTGGATGATACGGCCCGTCACCCATTGATCCGAAACAGCGTTATAGAGAGAGTAGTCCATTAATAAAGTAGCAACAGTATCGGTAGGTTTTATGTCAGAGGCGAGACGGGCTTTGGTATATGGTGGATCGTAGAAGCTTCGTAATTCGACACTAACTACATAAGAACCATCGGCTTGACTAATTTTTCGTCCCAGATCCTTTCTGTTTTGGGCTTTTTCCCCGTCGAAGACAACGGCAAAATAGTAGTCGGCAAGATAATCGTCAACCATTTTACAGGTTGCAATGTTAATGTCGCCTGGAAGCCAGGATGATGATGAATACGTCGAGATAACAGATAGATCAGGACTCGCGAATGCGCTGCTAGCGATTAGTATCAAACCAATCAAAATTATTGCGACTTTGCGGGTCATGTTTGAACCTCCTTACTGTAAAATTCTCCTGTTATGATGTATATGTCGAATATTGAAACAACATGATAGAAAAAGTCATAGAAGAAGAGCGGCTTTGTCATCGGATAAAAAATTAGTATAGTTGGAAGAAACGCCCTTGACAGAGGGAGAATACTCGCTTATAATTCTAATATAGATGAGAATGATTATCAATATTATTAAGATTATTAAGATTAGAATACATGGGGAGGGATACTGTGATTCGAAGCAGCAATCATTGTGGTGAGCAAGTCGATAACTGGACCGAGTGGTTGGTTGAAAATCTTGCCTCAACCATTGTTGGCAATAAACCTTCTACGATCTTGACGATGGCAGACACTCGGACCTTGCCACTTTTGACAATATGGCGTTGTGCGGGTTTATCTGTATTGTCGGGAATGATTATTCATTTTAAGATATTAAGTAAATCAGCCAAGAAGGAAACAGTGCTTTTTTATCGTGAGGATATTTTAACAAATTGTATCAATGACCGCGGCAATCGAAGTTTTCTACAAACGATGGGTTATCCAGTCGATTCCGGCTTGCATGCATGTTTGGAAGTGCTTGAAGAGCGCTTTCAAGGGTGTTGTCCTCATGAGGTTGGTGTATTACTTGGGATTCCCCTCAAAGATGTGCTGGGCTTTATGCAGGTAAGCGATTTGCCGTTGACTTGCCGCCGGCATTGGTGTATTTATGGAAATCCCGAAGAATCACTGGCAATTATGCAGCAGTATCTAAACGATCAAAGTTATGTATGCCGCTTAATGGCGAAGGGATTACCACCATACCAAATTTTATGCGGACAATGGAATAAAGATTTTTATTCTACAACATTAGCCTCCTGATCAGTGCGATAGGAGAAATTTTTTTGATAGTTTATTGAGAATGAGTATCATTAACGGAGGGGGAGAAAAATGATAAAGACGCTTGATCAAATGAAACCTGGTGAAAACGGAATTGTAGAAAAGGTAACCGGTGAGGGGGCTGTAAAACGGCGGATTGTTGACATGGGACTCGTGGGAGGCACGCGGTTATCAGTGTTAAAATACGCGCCTCTTGGTGATCCGATAGAGATTAAGGTTAAGAATTTTAATTTGGCTTTGAGAAAGACGGAAGCGGCTTTAATCCAAGTTCAGACAGATGAAGCGAGTACTGGCTGCTGTTAATTTTAAAGTGCTATCGAATAATGTGAGGAGAGATAAAATGAGTACAGCGAGTTTGACGGTTGCTTTAGCCGGAAACCCTAATTCAGGGAAAACTACGATATTTAATAATATAACAGGGGCGCGCCAACATGTCGGTAATTACGCGGGCGTGACCATTGAGAAACGAGAAGGATTCCGGCGGTTTCAGGGTAAGGATATGCTCATGGTTGATTTGCCGGGTACATATAGTCTGACAGCCAATTCAATGGATGAACTTGTTGCACGTAACGTCATCATTGATGATAAGCCTGATATAATTATCAACATCCTGGATGCGTCTAATTTGGAAAGAAATCTATATTTAGCAGTCCAGATTCTTGAGCTGGAACGTCCAATGGCACTAGCTCTTAATATGGTCGATGTGGCTGAACAAAATGGGCTTGTCATTAATGAAGAAGCATTAAGTCAAAAGCTTGGGATTCCAGTCGTCCGCATGATAGGAAACCGTAATCAAGGGACGGAAGAGCTTTTGGAAAAGGTAATCGGCATTGCCGCAGAAAATAAACAGTCCGCCTTTGTCCTTGATTACGGACTGGAGATTGAAGCAAGCATTGAAAAAGTTTCTGCAGCGCTTACTACGTTTACAGATACAAAATATCCAATGCGTTGGTTGGCAATTCGGCTGCTGGAAAATGATCAAGATGTTAAGACTGCTGTTAGTAATCTTGCTGGCGGGAACAGAGTTCTGGCGGAAGTAGATAATATCATCATTGAGCTAAAAGGTTTATTAGGGCAAGAAATTGAGATTGCCATTGCAGAACAACGCTATCGTTTTGCGGGTGAAATTTATAGTGAAGTAGTACGTTCTAGTGCAGATAGTAAGATGACGGTATCTGACAAAATTGATAAGGTGCTAACCCATCGTTTGCTCGGTTTACCCATCTTTTTTGGTATTATGTGGTTATTGTTTAATATGGTTTTTACCGTTGGGGCATATCCACAGGAGTTAGTGGAAAGCAGCATAGCGTGGTTTAGTGAAGCGGTTTCAGCGACGTTACCTGATGGTGAGCTGAAATCCCTGCTTGTAGATGGTGTTATTGGCGGGGTTGG
>JAQWAQ010000130.1 GCA_028707635.1 Negativicutes bacterium | reverse complement strand
GCTGACTCAAGATGGTTTTGATATTTGGCGTGATGTTCAAGTGCTGTCCCCCATGCATCGTCAGGTGTGCGGGGTTGAGAATTTAAATAAGCTGCTGCAAGAAGCGCTCAATCCGGATGTGCCGGGGAAAGCATCAATTCTTGCCACTAATCAGATTCTTCGTCAAGGTGATAAGGTCATGCAGATTCGCAACAACTATTCTAAAGGTGTGTTTAACGGCGATATCGGTTTTGTCACCGTAATTGACGAGGGAATAGTAACAGTGCGCTATCCGGAGCTTGATGTCAGCTATGAACGTAAAGAGCTTGACGAGCTTCATCTGGCTTATGCCATGAGCGTGCATAAAAGTCAGGGCAGCGAATATCCAGTTGTCGTTATGCCGCTTGTGCCAGGGCATCACATTATGCTGCAGCGCAATCTTCTCTACACAGCGGTAACGAGAGCCAAGGAGCGGGTCATCTTACTCGGAACCAAGGCCGCCCTCAATACAGCCCTAGCCAACGACCGCACCCGCCGGCGCTACACCCTGCTAGCCGAACGCCTGCGGGGCGAGGAGATTTAGATAGGGAGTGCTTGCCAGTGTTAAAGCAGCTTTGGACAATCGTGCTCGACTTAGTTTATCCGCCGAAGTGTCCGGGTTGCCGGGGCGGGGTTGATGTTCATGGCAGTTGGTGTGGTGCTTGCCTGGGGCGGGTATTGGCACCGCGGGAGATTAGTGTCCATTTGCACCGGTTGCACCACTTGGATTTTTGCCTGACTGTTTGTGATTACTCTGGGGGAGTCAAGCGGGTGATCCATGATATGAAATTCCGTCAAGCTAAAAAATATGCCTGCCATTTGGAAGGACTGCTCGAAATGGGCGTTGCGCCGGGGCGGATTTTATCCCCTGAGCTCGTCATTCCAGTTCCCCTGCATGCCGAACGTCTGAAAGAGCGCGGCTATAACCAAAATGATCTTATTTTCAAAGGCTGGGCCAAGCGTCAGGGGTTGATGTGGTGCAGCGACAATCTGGTAAGAACGCGGCCGACCCAACCGCAGTGGGAGCTCAAACTGTCCGAACGGCGGAAAAATATAAAGGACGCGTTTGTTGTAACGCGCCCTGACGATGTATTCGGAAGAAGTATTCTGTTAGTGGATGATATCATAACAAGCGGCACGACCATGGATGAATGTGCTAGAACCCTCAAGAAAAGTGGGGCTCGCACAGTTTGCGGCCTCACCTTAGCGAGCGGTGCGCCAAATTAATCCGATGACTAAGCCGCTCTAAGACTCCCTTCTTCGACAAGAGGGAGAAAGAGTGGCTAAGTCCCTGGATACGGTTCGGCTAGGATTCAGGTGGAGTTAAAACTCCATCTGAATCAAGTCTCACTTTATGATTAGCCCAGAGCCTCGATAAATGCTTTAACCACATCAGGATCAAACGCCATACCGGACAGGCTTAATAACTCTCGGACGGCCTCATCCTTGGTTTTAACCCAGTTTTTCGTACAAGGGTTGATGTAGCGGTCGTAATGATTCACAACAGCGATAATGCGTGCGCCGAGCGGGATATTTACCCCTTTGAGGCGTTTGGGATAGCCTTTGCCGTCCCAGCGCTCGTGATGATAGCGAATATAGGGAATAAGCTCTTGGCACGCCGGGGTGTTTTCCAGCATATAGCTGCCGGCATTGCAATGATTTTTAAAAACACTCATTTCCCGGGTCGTCGTATATGGCATTTTGGCAATAATGGCGTTAGGGACGGTAAGATGGCCAATATCGTGCAACAAAGCAGCAACCCGGATGCGCTCGATTTCAGCCCGTGGCAGTCGCATTTTGGCAGCGACACTCACAGCGTAATTAGCAACCTGATTGCTATGCATATACAGTTTATGATTTTTCATTTCCAATAAGCGCATGAGTGTAACAATCACATCATCAAGCTTTTGGGGTTTGCCAGAGTAGGCCTCCGGATCTTGCATGAGTGTCAGCATAAACACGACGAACTGCCTTTCCAACGTAAAGTCAAGTACTATATAAATTTAGGCATAATTTGATATAATCCTGCCGAACATTAAAAAAAATGTAATATTTCCTGGGAAATAATCAAATATTCTTAACAATTGTCGAAAATGTTTAGTATAATTATTGTATAATGAAAAGGAAGACAAGCTAAAGGTGAAGGAGGCACTACAATGGGTTTAAAAAATTGTCCGGAATGCGGCCGGTTGTTTGTAGAAAACGCTAGTGGTTTATGTCCGGCTTGTTATGAACAGGTAGAAGCGGACGAAATTAAAGTGGTCGATTATTTGCGTAACGCCAGAAAAGCCACGCTGCAGGAAATCCACGATATCACCGGTGTAAAAGAGAACATTATCATGCGAATGCTCAGACGAGGCCGCCTATTGAGTGATTTTGCTGTTAGCTATCCTTGTGAGACTTGTGGAGAACTCATCACCGAGGGGCGACTCTGTTCTAGGTGTAGTAAAGGCTTCACTGATCAGATCAAAAAACCGGCAGAGCCAGCCTGGAATGTTTCGGACCGGAAGGAATCACAAAAAACACACGAACGAATGTATAGCAATAAAAATAGATAATAGGAAAAATAATTTATTGGCAGGGGTTAAGTTCCCTGCCTTTTTTGTCGATATTATTAATAAGAAAGCGTGAGACAACGATGAGGTGGATTTTTTATGATTATTTCAGGAAAACAAGTACAAAACGTTTTGAAGGCTTACGGCGAACAAACGAAGGCCGCTCAAAATACAAAAAATGAAAAATCAGGGCCGGTTCAAAAGCAGGATGAAGTCATTTTATCTTCAGAAGCAAAAGAGTTTGGCCAAATTCTGCAGTCAATAAAAAAACTGCCTGACGTGCGGGAAGATAAGGTTAATGAGATAAGCAAAAAACTTGATTCGGGAAATTACACAATTGAAGCCAAGGATATCGCCGAGCAAATGATTGCGCGAGTACTCGCCGATCGGATACGCTAGAGGAGGCACCTGTGAAACAACATTGGGAAATATTAATTGCTATACTAGATGAAATGCTCGCCTTGTATCGGGCCATTTTGACGCTTAGTCAGGAGAAACGCACCATATTGGTGGCGGCTGACGGCCAAAAACTTGAACAAATTACTAAACAGGAAGAACTTCTAATTTTACAGGCTGGTAAGTTGGAGAACCAGCGGGGAAAAGCCATCTCTGAAATTGGGGCTTTCTTTGGATTGGCTCCTGCTGAGATAAATATATCGAAGCTTAAAGAATTTGCTGACAATGATATAGCGAAACGACTAGAAGAACTAGCAGAACGATTTGATAAAGTTTTTGCGGAGTTAGAGTCGATTAATGAAATTAATACTAAGCTGATTAAGCAGGCTCTTGTATTTGTAAATTACAATATAAATATGCTGGCGCAAAGTACAACAAGTCCCACTTACGCGCCTGAAGGGAAATCCGGGCAAACGGGAAATTCTCGCAATTGGGTTGATAGAAAGGTGTAATTAACGGTTTAAACTCGTATAGAATTTGGAGGATTTTATGAGATCGACGTTTAGTGGTTTTAATACAGTAGTACGGGGGTTATACTCGCAGCAAGTTTCACTTGATACAGTGGGACATAATATTTCCAACGCTAACACTGATGGTTATTCAAGGCAGACGGTTAATTTAAGTACGACAAATCCGGAATCCTTGCATATTTCAACTGGTTTTGCCCAGATTGGTACTGGCGTGCAGACGACATCTATTACGAGAGCCAGAGATGTTTTTATGGATAAACAGATGTGGAAAGAATCAGCGTCGCTTGGCTATGGTCAGGCGTTGGAAAGTATGCTGCAGAAAATTGAAGGCGTTTTTAAGGAGCCTTCCGATACTGGAGTTCAAACAGTTCTAAATAGATTTTGGACTGCACTTCAGACACTATCAACTAATGCTTCAGACAACGGGGCCCGGTCAGCTTTACGGCAACGCGGTGTTGAGTTGATTAATGCTGTCCAGCACTCCGCTCAACAGTTAAAAGATATGGTATCGGATATTAATTCAACGCTAAAAATTAAAGTTAATGATATTAATCAAATAAATTTTGAAATATCTTCCTTAAATAAACAAATTGTTAATATTGAAGGTGGCGGAATTGACCATGCCAACGACCTTAGAGATAGACGCGATTTATTGGCAGATAAGCTAACCTCAATGATTGGCGCCAAGATTTCAGAGGACTCCAGTGGCAATTATCTAATTCAGGCGGGAGGAGTCAGTTTAGTCACTGCTACCGGATATACCAAACTGGAAGCGAAAGATATGCCGGGAGGAGATTCGGACTATGGCTACGAGCTGGTTAATGTTTATGCTCCGGGCAAAATCACACCGATTAACTTTACAAATGGCGAACTGAAGGGCTTGATTGATTCCCGTGATAATGTCAATAGCGGGGCTAAAGGATATTTGAATCAATTATCCACAATCAGTCAGTTTCTGCTGCAGGATTTTAACGAAGTCCATCGCGACGGCTATGGTCTTAATGATAGCCATGATGTTAACTTTTTTGGCGATAACTCTAAATACTATGGAACTGGCAGTGCCGACATTATTGGCTTCAGTAAAAATGACTGGCTGGAAGCCCTTGAAGTCAACAAGGCTTTGTTTGATACAAATGGATTGGCACTTATTGCGGCTAAAACGAGGGCAGGGAGTATTTTGGTAACAAAAGATACTGCGGGAGCGGCTGGCGATATGACGGTCGATGGGGCCTATAATGGGACCTCACCTGCAGATTTTATAGTCACAATCGATGCAGTGAATACTGTAAACAAGTCAAAGCTGAGCAGTGGCGACTTGACGTATTCTGGAACTACTCAGGGAAATTTCGTGGTGCGTATCGATAGTGTGGATGGGGCGGGATCGGTAACTAAGGCTAGCTAC
Source organism: Negativicutes bacterium (assembly GCA_028707635.1). GTDB lineage: Bacteria > Bacillota > Negativicutes > JAAYSF01 > JAAYSF01 > STF2-20. Next base: position 1,867 of record JAQWAQ010000130.1, on the reverse strand, counting down.
AGTTCAAATGGTGGTACTACCTGGAATGATGCAGTTTATGACAGTGGCTCTGGCCAATGGACGCTTAAAGGCGATGTGAAGGTTGCTATTGCTGCGGATACAGACAATGCCCAAGGTAATACATATACCTTCAGTACTATAGCGGGAACACCGACCGAGGTCAGTTATACGATGAATGGGGGAGCATCCCAAAAGGCAACATTAGATCCGGCTACTGAAACATGGATTTTGAGCAATGGTGTACGGGTGAGGATGGATGCTAACGTTGCTAACGCAGCGGGTGGTTCGTACAGTTTTTCAATATCCCAGGGTGAAGCAAGCGGAGACAACGCCGTATTGATGGGAAATAAGCTTAAGACGGATAATACTGCACTGTTGGGGGATGTTTCACTTGATTCTTTTTATAGCAGTATGATTGCCGGTCTTGGCGTTCAATCGCAAAATGCCCAGCGGCTCACTGAAAACCAGAAGACGTTGGTTGACCAGATCAGTAACTGGCGGCAATCGGTGTCCGGCGTCAACATGGATGAAGAAATGACGAATATGATCCGTTTCCAAAAAGGCTATAACGCGGCCGCCCGCGTATTGACAACTATGGATGAAATGTTGGACAAGTTAATTAATGGTACCGGCGTTGTCGGACGATAAAAGAGGTGAATACACATGCGTATAACTAATAATATGATTTCCTATAATTTTCTTACCAGTTTGAATAAATCATTGGAACGGCAAAATAAAATTCAGGAGCAGCTTTCGGACGGAAAAGCTATCCACCGTGCTTCTGATGATCCGATAAAGACCATCAGAAGCCTTCGGTTTAACACAAATTTAGCCCAAAATGAGCAATACACTCAAAATGTTAAGGATGCTCTTTCTTGGATGGAGACCACTGATGGGGTAATGTCCGATCTAGGTTCTATCATGATCTCTATCAAAGAGAAGGTAATTCAAGCCTCGACAGGTTCTAATCCAGAGAGTGCAGTGCAGACAATCGGTTCCGAAGTCGATAAGTTACTTGACCATATAATTACTCTTGGCAATACAAAAATTGGTGACAGATACATTTTTTCCGGTCAAAACGATAAAATGGCGCCATTTACCCGTACAGGTGATACTGTCACGTATCATGGTGATATAAACAAGATTTCGATGCCTATTCAACCAGGGATTGTTGATCCCAACAAGGATAGCGTCAATCTTACCGGTTATGAACTTTTTGGCAGTAAATTATCAATTATTAATCATGTCATTGAAATCAAAGACCATTTGACAGCTGGAACGGCAGACGATCAGAAATGGCTAAGTGAGACAGGGCTGCAATACCTTGAAGACGATCATTCTCAAATCTTACAGGCTCAGACTGAGATTGGTGGCCGCTACTCAATGTACGAAATGTCGCAAAGTATGATGGAGGATAATTATACTACTATAACAGGCGATCTCTCGGCGAATGAAGACTTGGACATTCCGAAAGCAATTATCGATTTCAAAACAAGTGAGAATGTCTACAAGATGGCCCTGTCTGTCGGTGCGAGCATAATGCCACCATCGCTGGTAGACTTTTTGAAATAAAGCTTAGCTAATATTCGCTAACTAAGGATTATTTGCACTCGTAAAATTAATGGTCAAATGTGGGCTTAATCCCCTCTTAAGAGGGGATTAAGCCCACAGGGCCGGATGTGTAAAGGAGGCCTAAAATTGCTTTGCCTGAATATTTCACAACAAAATGCCAAAATCGCAATTAATACGACAAGACCTTTACTCAACTTGCAAACCAGGCGACCTCAAATCGAAATCAACTCGCAGGCTGCCAAACTGGAGATTCGTCAGGCCAGAGGTGAGCTTGAGATAGACAATACAGCCTATC
>JAQWAQ010000129.1 GCA_028707635.1 Negativicutes bacterium | reverse complement strand
GGTCAGGTATGTACTGCTAGACAAGTCCCCTGCGCACTACTCGATAAAAGCGTTTTTGAACACTTCCAGAGACTCTTACTTAATCCCGACAAAATTGATATTTCACACTTTCCTGAGCATGACGTTCAAGAAAATCAAGTAACTTTAGAACAATTTAAAAACACGGAGCAGAATTTAATTAAACAAAAAGATACTATATTGCATTGGTTTAAGCAGCAAATATTGACAAGAACAGAGGCTGAAAGCCAGTTAAAGGATATAGTACGTCAACTAGCTAATATCACGGAACTGAAAAAAAACTACGATTTTGAATTAGCAGTAATCTTACCCGGCCTTCCCACTAAAGAGATTATCGCTATTATAAAAGCCGGCCTTAGAAGCGACTTCCCACTTGAGGAAAAGAAGGCCGCATTGCGTTCCATCATTGATCGGGTTTTTGTTGAGAGGGTTGACAATACCCGTGGTCGAGGTAGTTGTCCGGAAATCAATGCCAAGATCAAACTGAAATGACTAAGGAAAGACATCCTTTATCAGGTACTGCCTTCCCAACATCAAACAATCATCACCTAGACTTTTCGCAATAGCTAATTAAACTCTTATTCTTTTTTGATAAATACTGCTTTTAATTTATCGGGCAGAATAGGTATGTCTCTGCAGGCGGTAGCTATGCCAACAGCAAGCACCTCAAGATTAGCACTTCTTGAGCTGTGTTTCATAGCAGTTCTAGTTATTTTATCAGCTGGTTGAATGATCAAGATGTCCTTAACTAAGCTAAGCAAATAATGTGCTGACTTACCATCAGCCTGTTTAATTTTAAAGCTAGCTAAGCTCGACACAGCAGATGTGTCATCAGACATTGCTCGACCTTTATTGGAAATCGGAGTTAGCATCATTTTATTGCTACTAAAGCTTAGGTTATAAACTCTATCGAGCGTAAGTAAACTCCCCAAAGAAGAGTATACAGGAATACTATATTTCTCTTTACGACGGACAATATCATCTAGTGTTTCCTTGCCTGAATTGCCTACTAAAGAGAGAGTAATGCCACCATCCGTACTATGGATAAAATCGTAAATAAATGATCCACCATTATCATTTGTAACTTCGACATGACCATTATTACCGCTCAAGATATCAATCCCTGGCAAATTAGTCTGATTACTATAATTCAGTTTGTATGTTTCGCTCGACCAATTATGACCAAGAAAACTGTTAACACCATCCGTCACGCTATCCTGTGCCATCGATGATAACCCTGTGACTTTAAGAGCCGTCAGATTACTGCTATCTTGGGCATAAATGTAGTTACCGTTGTTCGCATGCAAGCCACTACCGATTATCGGATAGTATCCGACAGGAGTGAATAGATCAGTAAAACTGGTGAAAGTAAGATTTCCCGTTAAAGCGGAAGCAAAAGTATCGGATCGTTTAAAACCTAAAACTGTCCCTGTGAAATTAGGATTAGCCGTTCCTATAGGACGATAAGCGAGACTGGCTATGTATGTTAGTGTTGCCGGACTTATAATAAACTTCGACGGTTTAAAACTAACAATATTATATTGAGGATTTGCTAATGTCCCCTGGCTAATCTGATAGACTCCTGAATTTTCACCAGCAATTCGCTCTAGGGCTCCGTCAAGTGTATCTCCTTCAACAATATTAGCCACATCATAACTAAGGATTGGGTCATTATCACCATAAACTTTACCTTGCCCGTCAGTAACAGATATAGTAATCGGTCGTGTGGTTATATCGGCAGTTGTCGAAACCCCACTTAAGTTATAGTTCTTAGCATCATCACCGGTCAGTCTAAGACCGCTAACGGCAACATACTTGCCACTACCAACATTTTTATTATCAAAGTAGGCCTCCACTTCGCTAGTAACCAGACTAATCTTATCGTTCAAAATGACTCCATCAAGACCTGCTTGCCCCACTCCTTTTAACAAAGCTTTTTCACTCCCGTCATACACCTTGTTATCAGCTGTTATGCCAATAACAGCGATATTTTTAGGAGTAATTGTACCAATAAATCCGCCAATGCTCTTTGTTGTTATATTGTAGTTTACAGAATCATCACCTAGCAAATATAAACCTTTGACAGACACATGCTGTTCGGAACCAACATTTTTAGATTCATAGATACCGGTACCAAAGTTAGCGAGACTAGCCCTATCGCCAGGTAAAATACCTATCAAGTTATAATTATCCTGCAATGTTAAGGTTGCTGTTGTGTTCCCATCATAAGTCTTGGTAACAGCGCCAATCAACTCTACTGAAATATTCCTCTTCACAACATCAGCAAGTGTTGCATAGGAATTCAAATGATAATTGCCTGCGTCTTTACCCATTAAAACTGCCCCAGAGACATTCACGGTTTTACCATTTCTAGCATATTTATCAGCAAATCGACCAATCGCTAAATCTAAATTCAATAAAACTTCATCACCAGTTATCACGCCATCACTTAATACGCCTCCCTCGGTATGAATGACTGCATTAAGCGTTTTATCATAAACCTTACTGTCGGCTTTAATAGTGTTTTTAGCAATTGAAATGCTCTTAGCACTAATATTGGCAGATGTTGTATAGGTGTCGGCGTTACTTAAAACATAATTTGCTGATGCTGCACCATCAAGCTTCAGCCCATATACTGCAACATCCTTATTATTACCGACGTTTTTGTCATTAAAGTTTGCAGTGGCGTCATTTATAACTAAATTAACCACATCACCGCTGAGTACTCCCTCAAGCTTTCCACCATTCAATACAGCATAAGTGGTTCGATCATAACTACGGTCTTGCGCTGTTATACTACTCGCTGTAAGCGGGCGAGTATTGATCGTATATTTCGCACCTCCGCTATAGGTAAGATCATAGTTAGCATTACCCAAAGCAAGATCGCCCAGAAGAATATCATATTGACCGACATTCTGGTTACCGCTTTCCGATCTTATTAGCGCTCCCGAATACAATTGATCGTCCCAATCGGTCCAACCAGCACCCTTATACTTAAACACTGGGTCTACGCCTTTGTCATAAAGCTTAGAAGCATCTTGGGCTGTGACAGTGATTATTCGTTTCATAATTTCCAGGGGTACGCTATTAGCATTTCCAATTACATAACCTAAATCGCTCACAATGTCATAATTAGTAAAACTCAGAAGATAGTCTTTCCCATTATCATATTTGGTCCCGGCGGAGCTGTACTCATTAATTTCATCCCCGGGAATCGTTATTGTATAAGTACCATTAATTTGCGCTGCCTCAATATTATCATCGTCGAGTAAGCCATCGTAAATAAATTTCACGGTCTGATTGCTATCGCCATAAATTCTGGAGGCGCCAATCGGAGTGAGTATCGGAGCATAGGAATAAATAAACCCTCGTCCTGTACGCTCAATCATTTCGGAACTTACTGGACCATTATCAGTAAAATTCCAGTTGTAATGTTTGAAGTCTCCAATTAGGCCACCCTTCTTATTACTACTAGGGGTATAAGAATATATCAACCAACGCTCACTACCTGGGCTTAGAGCATTAGCATCAGCGTTATTAATGAATTTTGCTGATGATCCGCCTTCTACCGTCAGGTATATATCTGCTGGACCAGAGGTTCTTACATGTCCTCCGCTCTCAATAACTAAATCGCTATTCTCATTTAGATTACGAATGGTTATTGGGTTATTATCACATCCATCGGTATTACCATCAACCATTCCTGCAATCGTAAATGCTTGGGTGCTAGAATTTGTGATAGATATGGCGTCAGCTGCAGTAATCCCTTGAATTGAGCTACCCAATTGCTGAATACTATTTGCACTATTATTGAGAATAAAATCACCGTTATCTGACTTACCGCTAAGAATTGCCACATTGGTGACTTTTCCAGCCAATCCATCAACTGATTCATCCGAAAGTATCGAAAGATTTTTATCAGCCATATCAAGGCAGCCTATTATCGTAACTTTTCCACCATCAGCATCACTTCTCAATATCATATTCCCGGGGGCAGTAAAGTCGTTGACAAAAATTTGATTGCCGAATTCAAGCCGCCCTATGGTAATATCTTCAAAATCACCTCCAATTACTGAATTAACAGCAGCTGAACTCAATTGGAGACCACCATTGTCATCCGTACCGAGTGCAATTCTCTGTCCAGATTTGGCAGTAGGTTGGATTACTAGTGAGCCACTACCAGTAATTAATCCGCCATTAAAATTCATAGTGTCTGCTTCGAGTGTTATTACTCCACTTCCGCTATTGAGCAATGAACCATTCTCAATAGTGATAGTACTTGAATTACCGCCTATATTAACTGTTCCGCCTTTATTACCTGATACGTCAATGTTTGACCCATCCAGTAGTACAACCTTTTTACCGAGAACTTTCACAAGACCACCCATTTCTCCTGTAGCATCCAATCTACCGCTAGATTGAGTACCAGAAGAACCTCCGTCCAATATAATAACGCCGTTCTGATTACTTATAGTTTTCGCTTCGATAATACCGATATTATTTACAACCGCCGCTAACACATCATTTTGCGACCGCCCAGTTAAAAGGGTCTGACCAGCATCCGTTTTTATGACGCCACTGTTCATTACAGCCGCATCAACGATCGAACGATCGACAACAATATTAAGCTTGCCATCACCTGGTGCATCAAGTACTATTTGTCCGCCCGCAGCCAATACAGCATTTCCTTTATCTGCCTTTATTTCTCCAGTGTTTTCAACTTGATTTCCAACAAGAACGATATAGCCGCTATCTGCTACGTTAATGTATCCTCCATTTACTACTTTACCCGGGCTTACACTATCCGAGAAAGTATAATTTCCCTTAATAAAATCTGTATCAGAAAGATTCAGAGTAGAGGCAACCAACCCGCCGATATCTACCTTTGATCCCTTACTAAAAAGAATTCCATTAGGATTAATCAAAAAAACATTCCCATTTGCTGATAATTGACCATAAATAACTGATGGATCACTCCCAACGATTCTGTTTAATGCCACAGCATGTCGCGAAGGCTGTATAAATCTAACCGTCTCACTTTCAGCAATCCCGAAGCTTTCCCAGTTAATAGCTAGTTTATCTGTTATCTGATTGACTGCAATGATTGTGTCAGATTGCGTAATAGTGCCACTTCCTACGGTAATCTGTCCACCTTGTGGGAGAGCGTAAGTATTGCCCGCAAATAATGTCGCTAGCAGAATAGTTGTTGTTACAGTTTTAAGGGGTAATAGAAACTTCCTTGTTATTATGCTAACCATCGCTTTCCGTTCACGCGTCCTACAACGCTTTCGTACCAGTCCCATCCTAATACCTCCCCATATCGCAACAGTCTAACTAGCCGGGCTTAAAAATATTGAGTTATCTGCCACCAAAAGCGTCCATTTCTGTCGTTATCTGAAGTAGCCTTTTCTGATCCGACTTTCCAAGCATAAGTTATTCGAGCTGAAAAATTATCAGGCTTATTCCATACTATACCTAACCCAGCGCCGCTCAATATCCGATGGTTATTTGGATTCGCGCCAATCCAAGGTTCCTTATTCAGTCTGACCGCCCCGCAATCATAGAAACTAATGAGCTTTAGCACTCCGGTATTAGGTTTAGATGGCAAGGTCCAATGCAGCTCGCTATTCCACAAGAAACCCTGATCACCCGAGGCTTCCCCTTTTGGATAAGCCCTAACACCATAGGCCCCTCCAAGTGACAGCTTTTCTGAAGAATCTAGATTCTTAGTAGCCCACTGGACATTAGTAAATGAAATAAAACTAAGACGATCACTTATATATTGATTGCGAGCAGCACTGACGTTCCATTTCCCAAACGCACCAGGGGTGCCAGCCTGAATTGCACCATCGTCAGTTGCATACAAACGGCCGGCATTAAACCCTATTGACCATGTGTTTGCGCCTCCGCCCCCCCACTGATCAATACTATCCCCGGACAGGGTAAGATGCACGGCTTTACTATGCTTGTCGGTAGTAAAACTCGCCACAGCATCTGATAACCTTGTATATGAATAAGCAATTTGCCCATAAACATTTGCCATTCTCGATCTCCGAAAGGTATGACGATATGCTATCATCGCACTGTCTGCAGTACCTCTGGCATTCAGACTTGCAAACTCTTCACCGAGAGAGTAAGAAACACGAGAGTAACTAAAATCTAGCTTACCAGTAGCCTCAAACGCAACAGGAAGTTGATAAACCAAACTACCACTTGTCAACCCTCCCCCTGCAGTAACTCCATAAACTGAAAGACTGTCACCTTGCAAGTTAAGATTTCTTATGTTTACCGCCGAACTTAGTTCATGCGAACCAGTGAATCGGTTGCCAAAATTATTGGTGCTAATATGACCGGAAACTTTTTTCCCTCTATTGTTAAGCTCGATGATGAGTTTTGACGTACCATTTCTTTCACCCAGCATCAAAGTGGCTCTTGCCTCAACACCATCCAAATCATTGATAAGCCAGAGTGCTTTTTCTAACGAAGATTTTTCAATAACAGCCCCAGCCGTTACACTTCCAAGTCTTGACTTCAAAATGTCGTCAGATATTGGGATGTTTTTTATAAATATAACATCGTCATAGTAACCTGGGCTTATGGCTATTTGCACAATACCATTATCGATCCTTTGAGCCGGTATATAGGCTCTTGCTACAATATAACCGTGCTTGTGAAAGTAATCGGTTATTAAAGCAGCAACTTCTTCCAAATCAGCCAAACAAACTTCCTTGTCTATTTTGTCGGCTATTAAAGCCAGCAGCTCTTGCTCCGCAAAAATATCCTGACCCGTCATTGCAACTCCTCTTACAACAAACTTG
>JAQWAQ010000128.1 GCA_028707635.1 Negativicutes bacterium | reverse complement strand
GCATTTGCCGAAAAAAGTATCGATACTTCATTACGCCCTGAAACATTTAAATGATTGACAGCAATTACTTCAATAGCAAACTGGCAATTCGGCATTCCAAGCTTTTGCAAATGTGAACAAATTGCGTCGCCTAGCAGTTTAGCCGCAATTCGTCGCTTGCTGTCAATTCGGTCGGCCAAAACAAACAGCTTTTCCTTAAGCAATTTTTGTTCTTCATTTAGCCCTGCAATGTGGTCATCAGATGCATTTAGATCAGCAATTTCTTGGATCGATTGCTCATAATAGGATAATATTTCAGCAATAGTAGTACCATATTTTTTCCTTAATTTATAAATAAGATCCATGCGTTCATTTAGATGTGCTAATTGCCTGGGGTTATATTCAACTGCATCCATATAACCACCTAAATCTATACTCAGCTCTTTCAATTGGTACAAAATATCTGTTAGCATATTTAGTTGGTTTTCCAAACTCTGATCATACCGCACAGCATTATCCAATTCCCGCTTAACATCCGCAACCAACTTTAATACGCTCTCAGTTTCATCATTGCCTTCGTCTAGCAGAATATGGGCCTTTGAAATACTTTTAGATATCTTTTCTATATTTGTAAGCACTCTTATCTGGTTTTCAAGCTCTGTCTCTTCGTCAGGTTGCAATTCCGCTGCCGCTATCTCATTTGTTTGCCAATTCAGCATATCAAGCCTCTGAACACGCTCGCGGGCTTTCTCCTCCGAATGTTCAAGCTGCCTATTGATATCTTGCCATTTGCGGTAATGTTTCCTGTATTGCTCAATTTCCACAATCATTTCTTTATCAAAGGAGTCTAGAAGCCCTAAATGAGTCTCCGGACGAAGCAATGCCTGGTTTTCATGCTGGCCATGCATATCAACCAGACTTTGGCCAAAAAGCTTTAGTACGCTTAACGTGACATGACAACCATTAATTCTAATGACATTTTTTCCACTTGCATTAAAACGGCGACTAATAATAAGCGTACCATCTTCCTCTGGTATAATATCCTGCTGTTCGGCAATTTTCTGGACAGGCTCTAAAGCTGAAATGTCGAATAGAGCCTCAACCTGAAAATAGTCGCAGTCTTCGCGAATATAATCGGTGGATGCCCTTCCACCTAAAGCAGTATTTAAAGCATCAATAAGAATTGATTTGCCTGCCCCTGTTTCACCTGTCAAAATATTGAGGCCTGCTATAAATTCAATATTTGCTTTTTCTATTAATGCAAAATTAGTAACACCTAATGATCTAAGCATTAAGACCCGCCCCTGTCAGAAATTCAGAATATAGCCTTAAGTTTCTCAATAACAAACTCTACGGCCTCTATAGGCTTAACTACAATTAAGATATTATCATCACCAGCTACCGTGCCAATGATCTCTGGCCATCTTGCCGAGTCGATTGTAGAGGCTACCGCATTAGCCGTTCCTGGCAAAGTTTTAATTACTACAATGTTTTGGCTGAAGTCTATACTGATAACCGCATCTCGGAACATCCGTTCCATACGGGACTGTGAAAACAAAATGTTTTGTTCCATGGGAAATGCATAGCGATAGCGCCCATCACCAGCTGGAACTTTGCTCAATCTTAATTCTTTAATATCGCGTGAAACAGTGGCTTGAGTCACTTCGATACCTTGTTTGCGCAACGCTTCAGCCAAATCTTCTTGGGTCTCAACCTCGCAGTGCTCAATGATTTCTTTGATTTTAGCATGACGTAGCACTTTCACCCAATTCACTCCTCACCTTTTCTATTATATATAAAATTGGCGGCCTTTTCGCTGCATTAACTGGGACCCAGCTATTAACCGCAAAAAATTTCGTTGACAATGACTTCAGTAGTTTCTCAATTTCAATAAATTCCAGCTCACCAGTCGGATGTCCGGGGTAAGCTATTATTGTCAAGAATCCGCCGGCATTAAGTAGCTCTAACGATTTCGTAACGGATTTGATCGTCGTGGCAGGTTGTGTTGTAAAACCATGATCGCTTCCTGGCAAGTAACCTAGGTTAAACATAACAATATCAAGCTTTTCTTTAATATATATCGCCATGTTTTCATGGCTATCTTCAATTAACCTTAGCTTATCGCTAACATTGTGTTCTCGCAACAGACTTTGAGTCTTGGCGAGAGCACTTTTCTGGATGTCGAATGAGTAAATTATAGTCTCATTACTCGTGTTAGCCGCCAGAAACAGAGAGTCCCATCCGTTGCCCGCGGTTGCATCAACAGCGCACCTGCAATTTTTAAGATGAGGTAATAATAGAAGGTGTGCAAGTTTTACAGCATTGTATGTTTGCATTTAGTCATCCCGCCATAACTTAGTGCGAAGTGTCTGATAATAATTCTTATGGCCAAATTTGATAAACATAGCGGCATTTTTTGATTTCCGAATAAACACCTTATCATTAGACTGGAGCTTTTCAACAACTTGCCCGTCAAGCGTTAAGACTATATCTTCGGCGGTACTCGCAGTAATTACTGTAATTTCTTCATCTTGTGAGACAATCAGCGGACGTGACGCAAGGGTGTGTGGACAGATTGGTGTAATAAGAATAACATTTAAGGCACTATTAACAATTGGGCCACCAGCCGACAGCGAGTAACCTGTAGAACCGGTTGGAGTAGCAATGATCAGACCATCAGCCGAGAAGGCGGTTACTGCCTGACTATTTATTTCCAATTCTAACTCAATCATTCTTGAGTAACTTGCTTTGGTAATAACAATATCATTTAATGCAGACGATACAAATATCTCCTTGGAGTCTCTTCGTATAACGGCATCTAACATCAATCTTCTTTCAACACTATAATGGCCGTTGATTAACTTTTCCAAGTAGTGTTCTATTTGCGGAACTTCTACCTCGGTGAGAAAGCCTAATCGGCCCATATTAATGCCAAATATCGGAATCGAAGTATCGGAAATTTTTCGTAACGCACTGAGCAGTGTACCATCACCACCTAGCGATATTGCAACATCGATTCGGTCTCTCATCCTTTTCTCTGGCCAACCTAGTTCGGCAAAGCCCAACGCGGCAGCTACCTGGTCGGACAGAAGAACTTTAACGCCTTTTTCTGTTAAAAATTGCACAATCCATTGAAGTGTTGCAACAATATTGCTTTTTTTTAGATTAGGGAATATACCAATCGTGAACAAATTTTAGCCCCCAACAGTTATTCAATACGAAACTTTAATCTTCTTTAGTCAAATACAAGTGAGCTTGCGACACAATTTCATCTACAGTATCGGATGAAACTATTTCAAGACATTTATAATTAGCTAGATATAATAGATATTCAATGTTGCCTTCTGGCCCTTTAATTGGTGAAAAAGCAAGACCAATTGGCGTAAGGCCAAGAGCACGCGCAGCGTGTATGACATCGTTAATCACCTGTCGATGAACAAGAGGATCCCTCACTACGCCTTTTTTACCAACCTTCTCGCGGCCAGCTTCAAACTGGGGTTTAATAAGGGCAACAATAGATCCAGCTTCCGATAATAACGCCTTAACAGCAGGAAGTACTTTGCTAAGGGAAATAAAGGCAACATCAATTGAAGCAAAGTCAATTTCCTCGCCAATATCTTCAGGCTTTACATTTCTAACATTAGTCCGTTCCATATTTTTAACACGGTCGTCTGTTCGCAGCGACCAAGCAAGCTGGCCGTAGCCTACATCTATCGCATAAACTCGTGCGACTCCATTTTGCAGAGCACAATCTGTAAATCCGCCAGTTGAAGCACCAATATCTGCCATTACTTTATGGTGAAGATCGATTCCAAAACATTTAATTGCTTTGGCTAATTTTAAACCGCCGCGGCTTACAAAGCCTATACTGTCATTAATCACCGAAATATTCGCCGTATCGATAATCAGGGTGCCGGCCTTATCAATCTTTTGCCCATTTACAATGACTACCCCAGCCATTATCCAGGCCTTTGCTCTTTCCCGACTTGGAGCCAATCCTTTTTCGACCATTAACACATCAAGACGCTGTTTATTGCTCATATTATCGCGCTCCATATTGCTGCATGAACAGACTGACCCTGCCGGCAATTTTAGTGGGACTTAGACCATATAATTCGAGCAACTCTGCTCTTGTTCCATGCTCAATAAATTTGTCTGGAAAACCAATTCGTAATGTTTTAACCCAATTTAGATTATAAGTATTTAAAGTTTCAAGCACAGCTGAACCAAAGCCACCGGCCAGAACATTATCTTCAACCGTAACAATAACCCCTACATCACGTGCAACCCGCCTTAGCATAGCTTCATCAATTGGTTTAATAAAACGAGCATTGACTACCCCAGCCTCAATCCCACGTTCTTTAAGCAATTTGCTTGCTTCCATGCAAACTCCAACCATTGAACCTATTGCAATAAAGGCTACATCTTTCCCCTGCTTTAATTCTTCGGAAGTGCCGAGAGTAATCTGCTGTAGGGATTCATCTAAAGGAATCCCGGTCCCACTCCCACGCGGATAACGAATAGCAACAGGAGCATTAAGTGAGAAAGCCGTAAATAACATATGCTGCAATTCATTCTCATCTTTAGGGGCTAACAAGATAAGGTTTGGGATATGCCTCAAATAAGAATAATCAAAAACCCCATGGTGAGTAGGTCCATCTTCGCCTACGATCCCTGCTCGGTCAAGCGCAAAGACTACAGGAAGACTTTGCAGACATACATCATGAATAATTTGGTCGTAACCGCGTTGGGCAAAAGTAGAATATAGTGCAACTAGTGGTTTCTCACCTTGACTTGCCAATCCGGCTGCCATGGTAATAGCATGCTGCTCAGCAATACCTACATCAAAAAAGCGATTTGGAAAAGCCGTGGCAAACTTTCTCAAACCAGTACCTTCTGGCATGGCCGCAGTAATAGCGACAATCTTGTTATCTTGTTTTGCAATATTAACAAGTGTGTCACTAAATACAGATGTATAGGATGGTTTATCGGAGCATTTCTGAATTTCACCTGTTTCTACGCAAAAAGGCCCTACACCGTGAAATTTATCAGCATGACACTCGGCAGGGGTATATCCTTTGCCTTTTCGAGTTAGGACATGAATAATCCGAGGTCCTTCCATGTTTTTAGCTTGTTGCAGAACATCGGTGAGCAATTGAATATTATGCCCGTCAATCGGCCCAATATAATTAAAGCCCAATTCTTCAAACAGCATGCCTGGTACCAATAAATAACGAAGACTGTCTTTCACCCGTTCAACCGTTTTAGCAACACTATCACCAATGGCTGGGATCCGTCTAAGTAAGAATTCGATATCATGCTTAACTTTTGAGTAAGTGGGTGCAGTACGCATTTTTGATAAATAATCAGACATGGCACCAACATTTTTTGCAATTGACATCTCATTATCGTTCACTATCACGATTATGTTTGTACCAAGATCTCCGGCATGATTCAGTGCTTCATAAGCCTGACCACCGGTCAGTGAGCCATCACCTATAATGGCAAGCACTTCATGGTTTTGGCCATACATGTCGCGGGCCAGCGCTATTCCTAATGCAGCTGATATAGATGTACTCGAGTGCCCTGTTCCAAAAGCATCGTGATGACTTTCTTTACGTTTAGGAAAGCCACTGATACCACCTAACGTCCGCAAAGTCGCAAACTTTGTTCTTCGACCGGTCATTATTTTATGAACATAGGCTTGATGCCCTACATCCCAGACAATTTTATCACGGGGACTGTCAAAGACTTTATGAATGGCCAATGTTAACTCAACTACACCTAAACTTGAAGCTAAATGACCTCCGGTCTTGGCTACCGTGTTTATAAGTAGCTCGCGTATTTCATCAGCGAGCTGTGCTAGCTGACTAACTGTTAATCTTTTTATATCTTTGGGGCTATCGATACTATTTAATAGATTGTCCAAAAGGCTCCCCTCTTTCGCATACACCAATCATGATTGTTTAATTATACCATATCACATAATATCACCAGTATACGTTAAAAGCATAGGCTACAGCAATACCAACAACAGCTCCGGCTAACACTTCAACAGGATGATGACCTAGTAATTCTTTTAGTTTTATATCACGAACAGTTAGTTCTGCATTGGTATGCCGAACTAATTTATTAATAACTTTAGCATGCTTCCCAGCTGCCCGACGTACACCTGCAGCATCGTACATAACTATCCCAGCAAGTACAAGCGATATAGCGAACATTGACGAGTTGATTCCTTCAGTCAACCCAATTGAAGCAGATAAACCAACAACTAAAGCGGTATGAGAACTTGGCATTCCACCTGCGCCGATGAGACGTTCAGCGTTAAACTGACGATACTTTATACAATTAAAAGCCGTCTTTAAAAATTGTGCACATAGCCATGCTGTTACTGCTGACATTAATACAACATTTTGTTTAAGTACTGTTAATTCGAACATCTAACGGTCACCTCATTTTTCTCGCGTCAAAAGATAGGTGACAAAATTTCGCAGAATATTAGCTTCCGGGCCAAAATCCTTAATGCTATCCAAAGCCTCATTAACCACTTGTTTAGCCATCTTTTGCGCTTCTTCTAATGAATATAATGTCACATAAGTGGCTTTTTGATTTCGGATATCGCTACCGACCGGCTTGCCAATTTTATCCTGACTACCAATGACATCCAAAATATCATCAGTAACCTGGAAAGCTAAACCAAAACAATCAGCATATTTTGTAAGAGCGTCAACCTTAGTATCATCAGCACCGGCTAAAATTGCACCTGCCCTAATGGCTGCTTTAAACAAAGCACCGGTCTTTGCCTGGTGCATAAATTGAATTGTCTCATGGTCAAGAACCTTACCTTCTGATTCTAAATCAACAGCTTGTCCGCCTACCATTCCA